>NZ_RSCK01000014.1:0-121270 GCF_003991895.1 Chroococcidiopsis cubana SAG 39.79 | reverse complement strand
CGATTTCATGGCGATTGGAACTATCAAATCAATCCAAGAGTAATAACTTAGTTGCTCAAGTTATTTTTACAAGCTGCCTTATGGCGAGCGGCTGACCAAAGAGCCTGAATAGTATACATAGCCCCACCGTCACCTGTTAACCCAATGACGGTCTTATCGGGGTTAGCAAGTTTTACACCGATCGCCCCAGGTATTCCTACACCCAAGGAACCACCACGAGTCAAGAAGTAGTGTCCTGGTTTCGTTGTCGGTCTATAGCGTGTAACCGCAGGGGAGTTAGTTAAAGCTTCATCAAAGATAATGGCATCTTCTGGTAATTGAGTTGCCAGTTCTGCCATAAACCGAGATAAATGCAGAGGTACGGCATCCCATACAGCGCGATCGCGTGCCAACTCACTTTCATGTTTGGCTATTTTAGCTTGAGTAATTTCAGTAGTTCGAGCCTTAGCAGATTCTTTCTGTTCTGTTGTCATGATTGCTTCAAGAATATTCGCCAGCTTCGCAATGGTCAGTTGAGGATCGCTGACTATCCCAAGATCGACAGGGTGATTTTTAGCAATCTCATAGGCATTGAGATCGATGTGGATCGCCTTTGCACCAGGAGCAAAGATATTACCCCTTTCAGGGAAAACCTCTGGCAAAAGGTAAGTGCCACAAACTAAATTGACATCTCCCTTAGACGTAATCGGCAAGCTGCGATCGCCAAACATATGTCCTGTTGCACCCTGATACAGGGGATGGGCATGGCTCATGTTCAACTCACCAGCATCTGCTTCCCATACCTCTGCACCTAAGAGTTCGGCAACGCGAGCCAGTTCATCCTGCGCCCCAGAAAAAGCAACTCCATCTCCCACAAAAATCATCGGCTTTTGAGCCGCTGCTAGCATTGTGGCTCCAGTCTTGAGCGTTGCTTCATCTGGCATGACTTTGGTGGAGGGAAACGAAGTTGGTCTTACTTCCTCAACCGCAGGAGCATCCAAAACATCCTGTGGCAAGCAAACATACACTGGTCCGGTTGGAGGAGTGGTTGCAATCTTGATCGCCCGCCGCAGCACCCGTAGGAGCGAGGATGGTTCCATTACCATCGTTGACCATTTGGTAACAGGCTTAGCGAAAGCCACTAGATCGCCTGCCATTTGAGCGTCCATTGCTTGATACTTGATTCCAGCATCTCCACCGATAACCACTAGTGGAGAGTGACCCCGCTTTGCCTGGTAAAGCGCTCCGATCGCATTCCCTAAACCAGGAGTACTGTGTATCTGCACGACTGTTGGCTTCCGAGTTGCTCGTGCGTAACCATCAGCTGCCATCACTGCAACAGTCTCTTGCAGCGTCAAAATGTATTTCAGATCTGGGTATTCCCAAAGGGCATCAAGAAAACCCTGTTCAACTGTACCGGGGTTACCAAATATGTAACGGATGCCATCTGCCAGAAATTGCTCCAGAATTGCAAAACGTCCAGTTTTATTAATCATCAATTCCGCCTTGTGCAGAACCTATAGCTTTTTCAGCGTTTTCCTCACCGCTACCAACCGTAGCGAGTCAGTCCCTTCTCCAACACTTGCACCAAGATGCGACCGCACTCGCGAGAAGATGCAGTTGAGCGACTGGTGATGAAGGGATAGTCAACAAGAACCGATGTCTGATGTCCTACATTACCAATAAAAGCACCATCCAATCCCACAGCATCGCGAAGGATGAACTCTAGTGGGTAGAAGGGAGGACCAAAGTTAATGTATCCGTCTCCAAATCCTCTATTAGAGCCATCAATCCCATGAAAACCTTCAAAGCCCGTACCATCTAAGTAATCATAGTCAATGGGATGACCCGTGACGTGCTTGCCCCAGATCAAGCTCCTTTTCTCTCTAAAGTCTCGTGCAAATGCCAGACAAGCAACACCGTAGCACTCGGCTGCAATTGGCTTATTGAGCTTATAAAAGCCAAGAATCAGCTCGTGCAGTCTCTGATTATTTGCTAGATCGATCATTGCTCCACTACCACCGACGATCGCGAGAGCATCATACTCTCCCAGTTCCTCGGCAACGATCTTATCGAGCTTCATGTAGTAAGCTTCCATATCTCTGAGATAAGTTGGAGAGCTAGGATAAGGTCGCTGAGGTATCCAACTTGCAAGATTTTTGGGTCGGTCTAATCGATTTGACTCATTCACTTGCCGCGTTTTTTCAGCCATTTCTTCCGAGGTCACTGACCTACCCAAGGGTGGATCGATGTAACCTGGCGAGCAACTGACTGATAATGGAGTTGGCTTCTTTCCAGTCGGAGTTAGAAATGTGATGTCATATCCGGCAGCGTCACATGCCTCTAACGGACCAATTAGTTCTTCTCCCCAATAACCCCACTCTGATAGCACCAACAGAATTTTTTTCACGACTTCTTCTCCGCTTACATAGTTTGCTGTGACAGAGCGAACTTCGCTAGGAGCGATGGCTAATAACTTGTACCCCTCCTGAGGCAGTCACGTAGTATTGATTAACTGAGCTTAGAATCAACCAAATTAGGCAATGAGTAAAAGACACAGCTCAATTACTGTCAATTACTGGATATCGCGCCTACAGCCGAGAGGTGTAATAAATTCAGCTGTTTATGAACGTAAGAGCTTCGCATTAAACTTGAATTTACGTTTGGGTGAAAATTGAAAGGTAGAATTGCGAAAATAGAGCATAAAAAAAGAGCGTTTCAGTTTCAGGGATAGTCGTAATTTCATTAAAAATTTATGCTGAAATAGCTACAGTTACTACACAATGGTTTCAGCAAATATTTTATATCTAATTCAATTACTTATTTCTATCCAGTTAGAATTCATCTTGTTCTTACGTTTTTTTAAAGTTGTAACTCGTTCGCTAAAAATGATCTTCGCACGAATGAAATTAGTAATGCTAGCTCAAACCATTACTAAAATAGAACTCACTCCTTTATTTAATTCATATTTGTTTTTTGCATTTGCAGCCTAATTTCATAAAAAAATCATGCTGTAAACACATTCTTTTAATGCTAGGAACTAGTGCTAAACCTATAGCGATGATAAAAAAGATATCTCCAATCGAGCCAAACTTTTCTCGTAACTTATTGTATTTCAAGTTCGTTTATTTTGATTGAATTTCATAGTTTTTTAATAACTGAAATTTTGCTTTAGTAGTTCAGATAGTCTCTATCATTTTAGTAAAAGTCTTTGTCAATTCTCTTCAGGAATTGCCTGAGCTAAGAGACTATTTTGTTTGGTTTTCGAGCGCTCTAAATTATTTTTAGCTTCTAGCGTAATGTAGGTTAGCTAAATATCGGCAATTAGCAACAGATAATATTGCCAAAAAAACAACGGGTTTAGTCAATACTTTTATATTTTTAAGCGAAATACGCTCAAGCCTCAACTTTAGCTACTAACAAATATCGTTTTGATTAAATTAGAGCTTAATTAAGTTGTATTCATTTTTGACCGAAGTTTATTTGACTTTGTTCTGAAAAGAGCTAAGTAATTTCTAAGCCGTTGAGAGCTTTAATCTAAAAATATATTTAGATCTCAACTCAACATTCAGTTTTAAAAATTATAGTGGATCGATTGTTATTAGAAAACTTAGTCAAGGCACGACTTAACTTTTCTCTATCGTTCACTCTAAATCATTCTCTCGTTTATGCTGAAATAATTTCACATTTAGTAATAATATACCAATTGCTTATATAGTTTTATTGGCACTATTAAACTAGTGTCATTTGCACTCGATAGCTTTGTTTAAAATTACACCAACAGGATTGTATTTTTTAGAAAGACATACAAATTCTTCACCATTAATCGAGCCGTACAGCCTAGCAAAGAGATATTGAAGCTAGTGAAACTCTCAAGTAATTATAATTGTGACTTCTAACAAACGGTCACTACTTTTGGCAACACAACCTGTGATACGTGGCGCGACAACGCACCTTACTAGTTGATACCATTAGCAAAAAGAGCGATCGCATCTCTTGAGCAGATTTGCAGAAACACTATGGCAAAGCGTAAGAAAACCAATCTCCAGTGGATCAAAGAAACGCTTGAACTAAAGCCCGACCATCGTTGGGAAGCACCATCGAGTTACAAAATTTTTGTCGCAGATCGGGGGGCTGTTCGCTTTAACGTTCCCCAGAATTGGATTTTTGAGCCACAAGAAAGTTCGTTCAAGTTTCGCGATCGCAAACCGCCCAACGATGATTGCTGTCTGGAAATGTCTTTCAATCGCCTGCCACCGCGTGATTGGAGCCTGTTTCCACTAAAATCTACCTTGAAGAAGATCGTAGAAGACGACAGCCGTGACGTTATTGCTAAGGGAGAAATTGTTACCCTTAAGCGCCAAACTGCCAGAATTGTGTGGACGGAGATTAAGTTTATCGACACCCAGGAAGAACCGCGCGAAGCTTTCTCGCGGACTTGCATCGGTTTAGGGTCAAACGTTCAATGCTTGATTACATTCGATTATTGGGCAGACCAAGCAGAACAGTTAACACCCGTTTGGGATGAAGTGATGCGATCGCTCACTTTAGGGCTGTATATCCGCGATCCAATGACTGGTGTGGCTTTTCCAGATTGAACCACAGGTATGAATCGCAAATACATACCATAGGGGCGCATAGCTATGCACCCCTACAATAGCGCCCCTACAATAATTTTCTGTTAACGAACGGCTTTGAGGGCTTCGTACAGTAAGCTGTATCGCTTGAATGCTGCTTCGTATGCAGGGTTTGCTTGTGGCTGTACGACTTTATTATCCTGGGGTAGGATCTCAAACGCCGCCTCTAAATCTGGATGCGCGCCAACTCCTACCATTGCTAGAATAGCAGCTCCATAAGCGGCTCCTTCTTCTGAAGAAGGAGCCATCAGTTCTGCTTGTAAAATGTCTGCCAGAATCCGCAACCAAGTGTTAGATCTCGCGCCTCCACCCGTTGCTAAGAGTTGATGAACGGGCGTAATCTCACTAACGATCTCCATTGCCGTTCGCAAGCTAAATGCAACCCCCTCTAAAACGGCACGAACCAAATCTGCCTGTGTATGAGCCAACGACAGGTTAACCCAAGCCCCGCGAGTATCAGGATCGAGGTAGGGGCTGCGTTCTCCTGCTAAATGGGGTAGAAATAGCACCCCACGCGCACCAGGTAGCGATCGCTCTGCCATCTCCATCAAATCGGTAAAGGCAAGCTTTGAGGCAAATGTATCTTTGTACCAACGCAGCGCCCCACCAGCCGCTAGCGTCACTCCCAGTAAGTGATAACCACCGTCAGCATGGCAAAACAAATGCACTCGCCCTTCAGGATCGGGAACCGGGCGATCGCACGGGACAAAAATAACTCCCGATGTACCGATACTGAGACTGCCCCGGTTTAAATGACTAGACGAAATACCCAAGCCAATCGCCGCCGCTGCATTGTCACCACCACCCGCAACCACAGGTAATCCAGCAGGTAATCCCGTACGACTAGCTATTTCCGATTTCAACCGTCCGGCGATCGCGGTGGATTCAACTACGGCAGGAAATAGCCCTACATCGATCTCCAAGGCATTCAGTATATCTGCATCCCATTGCCGCGCTAGATTCAAACATCCCGTACCGGATGCGTCAGAAGGCTCTGTCACTGCCTCCCCTGTCAGCACGTATCCAAGATAGTCTTTTGGCAAAAGAATCTGCTGTAGGCGATCGTATGCCTGCGGTTCTGCTGTCTGCAACCACACCACCTTCGGCAGTTGAAATCCCGTAATTGCTGGATTTCCCGTGCGTTGAATTAACTCTTGTCGCCCAATTGCAGTTTCAATGGCATCAACCGCTGTACCCGTGCGCTGGTCGTTCCACAAAATTGCCGCTCTAATCACTTTACCATCTGCATCGAGCGGTACCATACCATGCATTTGTCCAGATAAACCCAGGGCGATCGCTGAGTGTCCGTTCAGCTTTTGCGTCAGATCTGACAGGGCTTCTAGACTAGCTGCAACCCAATCAGCAGGGTTTTGCTCAGTCCAACCAGGTTGTGGTGTTAACAGGGGATAGCTTCTCGTCGTCTGCGCGATCGGTTTCCCTTGGAGATCGACTGCGATCGCTCGCACCCCTCCCGTACCCAAATCTAAACCAATAACAACTTCAGCCAACCGCTTTTTCCCAAATTCACAAATCCTATCTTAGCGATTTTAAAATGGCGATTGGTTTAAGCTCAGAAGAGAAATAAAATATTACCTCTGAAGCCAACGCCAATAATAGCGATTCCACTGATAAATTCCCTGAATTTCATACTCCATACCCGTATTTATTAAACGAATGATGCAACTAGTAATAATATCTTCACCATTACGAACCTCGTTAACTTGAAGCACGGTACAGACAAACCATTGACGGCTGCAAGGTCCTTCATCTTGAACCCACTCCCACAAAGCATTAGAGACCTCAATGCGATCGCCTACTTTCAATTTCATTGGCGGTTCGTCATCAATTTCTACATATTTTTCAAAATGAGATGGTTCGATCCGATTGAGCCAAGATAAGCCAAAGCGATCGCGAATAAATTGGACGCTGCCTGAATCTCGCTCTTGCAGCCAATCGTTCATTAGTTGAACTTTCCAAGGTCGTTCCTGTCGCTCCTTTTCCCTCACAAACTGTAAAAAACTTTGTCGTTGTTCGAGAGTCAATTCGTCTAGAGGATTTATTTCCTGCCACTCCTGACGATTGCTATTTATCAACCCTTCTTTACAGAGTGATTCCAACACCACTTGCCGCAGAATTTGTTGCTGCTGGGGATTCAAAGGGTAATTCATGGCATCGCAGCGGGCGATCGCTGCTTGCAAGGCTGCTTCTATCTCACCTGGAGTCATAGCCAATAGCACGTTACTGCTAATTTCTATTTTCTTAATTATTACAGAGGGACGAGGAGTGAGGAGACAAGGCAGCGGGGGGAGACAAGGGAGACAAGGGAGACAAGGCAGACAAGGGAGACAAGGCAGACAAGGCAGACAAGGGAGACAAGGGAGACAAGGGAGACAAGGCAGACAAGGGAGACAAGGCAGACAAGGCAGACAAGGCAGACAAGGGAGACAAGGCAGCGGGGGGAGACAAGGGAGACAAGGAAGAATAATTACCGTCAACTGTCAACCAATTACCCATTACCAACTACCAATTACCACTGGTCACCGATAACTGGTCACTGGTCACTGATTAGGGTAAGCTGAGGTTCTAGTCCCGATTAAGATTACAGTTAAAAATATGCGGCGGATTCTGGCTTTAGTTTTCTCTTGCTTTGTGGGAGCGATCGCCTGGTTTAGCCCCTGGTTATATATACCCCCTGCTCATGCCCTGACTCAAATTAAATTAACTAATCTTGATTATCATGAGTGTCCCGCCGAGCTAGCAGCAGGAGCAGTGACAAGTGGTGGTAACACCAGGGCAGCAAAGTGCTTTATTGTCACTGGTAAAGCTGAAAATTCCACGAATAAAACTGTTTATGATGCTGATATTTTCGGACGAGTTTACGATGCTAATAACGACCCGATGATTCAAAACCGCACTCGTCTGGGTTCAATTCCCGAAATCCCACCAGGAGTTAGCGATTTTGAAATGCGACTCTCCGTTCCGGCAAATCAGCCTTTACCTTTACAGTTGAAACAATTTAAAGCAGCGGGTTTTGCTGCCCAAATCCGTAAATAAAGAGGGAACAGGGAACGGGGAACAGGAAATGGGCAAAACTGTTCCCTTCGCTTATTTCCTTCTATAGCCTTTTTCAATTGGATGAAATACAAGATCTGTAGGGGCGCACAGCTGTGCGCCCCTACGAATGTATCGCATCATAACGAGAATCGTTATATCTTAAAAACCCATTGTCGGAGATCCGCTCAATCCACCGACCAAACTACCCGCCAAATTGAGTAAAAGAATTGCCAAGATGGGAGAAATATCAATCCCACCTAGAGGCGGGATAATTGAGCGAAACAAGTTTAAGTAGGGGTCTGTAATTTGGCTCAACGCTGCGAAAGGCTGATTGTACCAGTCAATACTGGGAAACCAGGTCAGCAAAATCCGAATAATAATGAGAACAGAATAAATTTGGATGAAGGTTGCAAGTGTATTTACCAGCAGCTGGGTTGAACTCATAGATGGGTAACTTTCCTGTCAAATATCAATAGTCACAATTCTTTTCAATCTAACCGATCTTTGCGACTAGCAAAGGAGAGAACTGGTTGAGGGTGACATCATCCGTTAGTATCAGCAACCTGAATAGAATAATACTATTCTAGGGCGCGATGTCTTCTTCTCGGTGCGGGACGCGCTCGGAATCCCCTACTCGTTCCCCATTGACTTGTCCTAACGTCAAGCGTACTTCGTCAATTGTCTCATTCAACTGGGCAATTTTATCTTCTAAGCTGCGGCGGGCAATTTCGATACTTTGTTCCGAAGCAGCTTTAAATTGTCGCCGCGATCGCCTGTTGTTAGATCCGGCTAGATTGGCATTGCGTCGATCTGGATCGGCTGCTTGTTCTGACGATCTTTGGGTAACTAGCAGTGCGCCGATCGCACCTCCTAACACACCTCCTACAATCGTCCCGGCGATAAATCCAGTGCTAAATCCATCACGCTGACTCACAATCTCACCATCCCAAAGAATACGATCCCAGCTGCATCTTACCTTATGTGCTGAACCTTATGTACCGAAGGTGCGATCGCCTGCGTCTCCCAATCCTGGCACAATAAACCCTTGGCTATTCACTCCCTCGTCAATGGTTGCCGTGTATACAACTAAGCCGGGATACGCCACACTTAATTTTTGTAAAGCTGGGGGAGCGGCAACAATGGAAATAATTCGTGTTAGCGCCGGATCGACTCCCCGTTTGGTTAGTTCGCTCATTGTCATCATAATCGAACCTCCCGTTGCTAACATCGGTTCGGTAATCAACACCCGCGTCCCAGGTGGAAACTGAGCTGGTAATTTATTCAGATAGCAACTTGCTTCCAGCGTTTCTTCATTACGCACCAAACCGAGATGGTAAATCGATGCTAAAGGTAATACAGTTTGCGCTGACTCTAGCAATGCTAAGCCCGCTCGTAAAATTGGGACGATCGCGATCGGCACTGTAGGATTAATCATTGTTGCCGGACAAGTAGCTAGAGGCGTTTGCACGGTTAATTCCTCTGTTGGCAACCATTCGCGTACTGCTTCGTAGGTCAACCATCGTCCTAGTTCTGTCATTGCGCTTTTAAATAGCACAGAAGGGGTATCAGCATCGCGAGCAACACCCAACCAATGCTGAATTAATGGGTGGGGAGGAACGTAAACGCGCAGTTGCAATGTCATGAATCTCTAGAAGGCAAGGTGATGCAATTGTTGAATCATCATACTCTGTAGAGACACAAAATTTTGCTAACGGGTAGACACGCGAAATTACTCTCCCTTACATCAGGTAGGTCATCTTGGCAATAGTTGAGAATATTTTTCATTAGTATTGACATTTATTCTCAATCAAGTTTATATTGTTTCTCAAGTGTTCTCCTCTCTTTAAGGATCGGCAGACGGGATTGGTCAGCAAGTGCGGCTAATCCCTATTTTTTTAGGGGTGAGGAGCGAGGAGCGAGAGGAAGAAAAGGTACACTATAAATTCAGTAAAGACTTTTAAAGTGCTAACCCCATGCCTGCTGTTCTACCTGCCTCTAACCCTTACTCCTCACCCCTCACTCCTCACTCCTCATTTGATGCCATCATCATCGGCTCGGGCATTGGGGGATTGGTGACAGCAACTCAACTAGCAGCCAAAGGCGCTAAAGTCTTAGTATTAGAACGCTACTTGATTCCTGGTGGTAGTGCAGGATACTTCGAGCGAGAAGGCTACCGTTTTGATGTTGGGGCATCGATGATTTTTGGCTTCGGCACGCAAGGAACGACTAACTTATTAACTAAAGCCTTAGCCGCAGTTGATGTGAGCCTGGAGACAACTCCCGATCCCGTGCAAGTTCAATATCATTTACCCAAAGGTTTAGACTTAAAAGTTCACCGCAATTATGAGAAGTTTTTGCAAGAACTGACAGCCTATTTTCCCCACGAACGCCAAGGCATCCGCAAATTTTACAACGAATGCTGGAAAGTTTTCAACTGTCTCAACAGTATGGACTTGCTGTCGTTAGAAGAACCTCGGTATTTGACGCGAGTTTTCTTTCAGCATCCTTTTTCTTGTCTGGGGTTAGCCAAGTATTTGCCTCAAAATGTTGGCGATGTGGCACGACGTTATATTAAAGACCCGCAACTGTTGCAGTTTATTGACATAGAGTGTTACATCTGGTCGGTCGTTCCTGCCAACATGACACCGATGATTAATGCAGGGATGGTGTTTTCAGACAGACACTATGGCGGGATTAATTACCCCAAAGGGGGTGTGGGTCAAATTGCGCTGAAATTAGTAGAGGGGTTAGAAAAGGCTGGCGGGAAAATTCAGTATGAAGCGAGAGTGACAAATATTCTGACTGAAAACGGACGGGCTGTAGGCGTACAACTGACATCAGGAGAAGTCTATCGTGCCAAGCGCGTTGTTTCTAATGCGACTCGTTGGGATACATTTGAAAAATTACTGCCAGCCGAGAAAATGCCTCCCTCGGAACAGAAATGGCAGCAAAGATATCAAAAATCTCCTGGTTTTCTCAATTTGCACTTGGGAGTTAAAGCAGATGTGTTAGCACCAGGAACCGAATGCCATCACGTTTTATTAGAAGATTGGGACAAGATGGAGGCAGCAGAAGGAACGATTTTTGTTTCGATTCCAACTTTACTAGATCCCCAGTTAGCACCTGATGGATATCATATCGTCCACACTTTTACTCCTAGCTGGATAGAGGATTGGCAAGGATTATCGCCTACTCAGTACGAACAGAAGAAAGAAGATGCAGCCGGACGTGTAATCGATCGCCTCGAAAAGATTTTTCCTGGTCTAGATGCAGGTTTAGACTATATGGAGGTAGGCACGCCTCGCACCCATCGTCGCTTTTTAGGACGAGATGACGGGACGTATGGACCCATACCTCAGCGTAAGTTATTGGGATTGTTAGGAATGCCATTTAATCGCACGGCTGTACCTGGGTTGTATTGCGTCGGCGATAGTACATTTCCAGGGCAAGGATTGAATGCAGTTGCGTTTTCGGGGTTTGCCTGCGCTCATCGAATTGCTGTCGATCTGGGATTGTAGCGTTTAAATAGCAGCATTACGGCAGTTTATCTGATTGCTTTAACTGGGCTTTGGCACGCTGCCAGAGAGCTTCTAATTCTTCTAAAGAGTAATCTGTTAGGGGACGACCTGCTAATGTTTCGACTTGAGATAAGCGCTGAATAAAACGCTGATTTGTACCTTGTAAGGCAGCATCAGGATCGAGATCGTACCACCGCGCTAAATTAATAATGACAAATAGCAAATCTCCCAGTTCTTCTTGTTGCCTTGCAGGAGATTCATGGGCGATCGCCTGTTGAAATTCTGCCAATTCTTCGTTAAATTTTTCCCAGACTCCTTCTACATTGTCCCATTCAAAACCGACTGCCGCAGCTTTGCGCGAAATCTTCATTCCGGCGGTGAGGGGTGGGAGTGTTCGAGCATATCGTAAAAGTTTATTGGTCAGTTTTTCTGCTGCAATTGGCGATTCACCTTTTTCCGCAGCTTTGATTGCTTCCCAATTTTGCCGCACTTGTTCGACGTTTTCTACAGTGACATTGCCAAAGACGTGAGGATGGCGGCGAATTAGTTTTTGGGTAATGCCTTGAGCAACTTCTGCCAAACTAAAATCACCCACTTCTGAAGCAATTTGGGCTTGCAGAACGACTTGTAATAGTAAATCTCCTAGTTCTTCCGCGATCGCATTTTTATCTCCACTCCGAATCGCGTCAACGACCTCATAAGCTTCTTCAGTAACGTAGGGAATTAACGTTTCTGGTGTTTGGACTAAATCCCAAGGACAACCACCATCAGGCGATCGTAATTTGGCTACTACATTAATTAGATCTTGTAAGGCGGCGAGAATTCGCTCTTTTGTCATTGGTAGTTGGTAGTTGGTAGTTGGTAGTTGGTAGTTGGTGAGCAAATTACGACTTACGACTTTTCCTTTGCTCCCTCAGCTTCCTCAGCTCCCTGGGCTCCCTCAGCTCTCTTCTATCTCCTGTCTCCTTTTTTCTGACTATTTTGCCACGTTGCGGTGGGAGATTGCGGTTTTTTTGTTTCTGCTGGCGTTTATAGGTAGAATGGCTCCAATCGCTAATAACGTGGCTCATCGCTCCTAATTCTAGTCCGAGACAGAGCGCGATCCATTCGGTGGTATGGTGAGTTAGCGATCGCTTGACCGTTTCCCACCAGGTCTGCCAGTGCCATCCCACATTCCACACAAATTGAGCAATTCCCAAAAAGAAAAGTCCTAAAATACTTAACCAGATAGCAAGGTAGATGAGGCGTAGGATCGTGCCGATCGCGAATCCGTGAGACAGTATGGAACGGTGCTTGACGGTTTTTTGATAAGGTATCCAAATCCAGCGCGCGTAACCCCAACGCTGGTACTGTCGAGAGTAGAGATCCAAGTCGGGACCAAACATCAGCCCGCTGAATAAATATGCCCCTGATAAGATTAATGTAATATTGCCGCTCTGAGTTTGTCCGAAGGCGATCCCGGCAACTACAGGTAAACTCCAGAGAGTGATGCGATCGTGTGTTTGACCAGAGGGCATGGGCTTGTTTTGGGTTAATTATTCGTAATTGGAACAAGGGGGACAAGGGGGACAAGGGAGACAAGGGGGACAAGGGAGACAAGGGGGACAAGGGAGACAAGGGGGACAAGGGAGACAAGGGGGACAAGGGAGACAAGGGAGACAAGGGGGACAAGGGAGACAAGGGAGAATGGTTTGTGGCAAACAAAAAATTTTTGGAAAAACTGGATCTAAATCGTAGATGTTTGCTATGATAAACATCCGTGAGAAAAACGGCTACACGGGCGATTAGCTCAACGGTAGAGCGCCTGCCTTACAAGCAGGATGTTACAAGTTCGAATCTTGTATCGCCCATAAGTTATCAAAAAATAGAGGTCAAAACTGCTATGGGACAACAACCATAAGTTGTCCCATTCAGATAAGACAATCCCCCCTAGCCACCTAACAACAGGTAGAACAATGTCCCCCTTTTTAAGGGGGGTTGGGGGGATCTTCGAGGATCGATCGCTTTTAACTGAACCGTATTGCTGTATAAGAGTAAAAAATAAAAAGTAGAGACGTTGCATAACACATCTCTACTTTTTGTAAGTTGCCTAACTTGACAGCTAAAATGCTAGCTCTGACCTTATTTAGGCATTTTGACTTTTGACTGATGTACGGACGGGTTTAAGGCAGAATGCTCGGTTCTAGAACAGATCTCTTCTAAAAACCCGCCCCTACAAATGCTTGCCTTTTGACTTTTAACTTTTAACTTTTGACTTTTGTGCTAGATTTTGGCTTCTTCTTTGACTAACTTGTCCCAACCCAAGTCTTTGAGGTTGTTATTGCGACGTAGGGGTCGAGTTACCAATTCGAGAATATCGCGGGCGTTGGTAAAGCCGTGAATTTGCGCAAATGTGAACTCTACAGACCACTTGGTATTGATTCCCCGTGCTTCTAGGGGGTTAGCATGTGCCATACCTGTAATTACCAAATCAGGCTTCAACTCATAAATCCGCTGGACTTGGTTGTAGTTGTCCGGCTTCTCAACAATTTTAGGTAAGGCTACGCCCATTTCTTGACAAGTTTTTTCTAGCATTGCCAATTCAGCCGCTTGGTAGCGTTTATCCATATATGGAATGCCGATTTCGGGTACGGTCATGCCACAGCGAATCAGGAATCTTGCCAAAGAGATTTCGAGTAAATTATCTCCCATGAAGAAGGCAGATTTACCGCGAATCAATTGCACGTAATCTTCTAAATTTGCCCAAATTTGAGCTTCTCGTTCGTCTAACCCTTTGGGAGTGATGCCAAATACAGAGCAAATTTTTTCAACCCAAGCGCGAGTGCCATCGGGACCAATTGGAAAGGGTGCGCCGATGAGTTTGCACTTGCGACGACGCATTAAAGTTGTTGCCGTCCGCGATAAGAAGGGGTTGACACCAACGACATAATACCCTTCTTCTAGAACTGGTAGTTCGGTGTAACGCTTGGCAGGTAGCCAGCCAGAAACTTTGATCCCCTGTTTTTTTAATTCCAAGGTAAGTTGGGTAACAACCGGATCGGGGAGAGAACCAAATAATACTAGTGGCGGATGATTGACATACTCAGATTCTTCTTGGGCAAGTTCTTCTTTTTTCTTCCCAAAGTGGAGCAGTTTTTGAATCGCGTTGCGTTCGTTTTTCTCAGTCTCGGCTACAGGTGCTTCATTCGGACAACGGGCTGCCATTGCTGCTAGAACTGTATCTTCCCCTTGGGTAAAGGCGTAGTCTAAGCCATTTGCCCGCGCTACTACGATGGGGATACCGATCTCGGATTCTAACTTGGGTGCTAAGCCTTCCAAGTCCATTTTGATGATTTCGGTGGTACAAGTGCCGATCCAAACAATCACGCTGGGGTTGCGATCGCGCTTAATTTGCTCGCACAATCGCTTTAACTCCTCATAATCGTTCAACTGGGCGGAAATATCCCCTTCTTCTAGTTCTGCCATCGCATAGCGAGGTTCGGCAAAAATCATCACCCCCATAGCATTTTGCAAGAAATAGCCGCAGGTCTTCGTCCCAATTACCAAAAAGAAACTATCTTCAATTTTTTGGTAAAGCCAAGCAACGCAACTGATTGGGCAAAATGTATGATAATTGCCAGTTTCGCATTCAAAATTGAGTGCTTCCGGTTGTGCCAAAGTCATAAATCGGTGTTCTCCCCTTCTGATTTAAAGGATGAATGGGGAGCCGAGAGACACGGGAGACAAGGAGGACAAGGGAGACAACGGAGGAAAGATTCATTCAATATCTAAAATTCCCCGACTCCCGACTCCCGACTCCCGACTCCCCAATTAAAATTCAGGAAATAAACGTGAAATCTCGTCGTTGCCAGTTTTACCTTCTCTAGGACGGTTAGAACTCGCAGACTGTTCGTCCGCCCAGATATCGCCGAAGTCAGACTGACTAAAATTTTTTTTTGCGTCAGGTGTTTGCCCAGTTGCCTGCGCTGTTGTAGGAGGGACATCACCCGTAGATAATGCATCTAGTTCGCTTTCGGCGCGATCGTCCATCATACCCATGAGCGCATCCATTTGCGTGTCAGGATTAGAGGGATGGGGGTTTCCCATCGGATTGTGCGGGCGATCGCTTTGCATCTTTTCTGGGTCAAAATTTAACTCCAGAACGTCAATCAAAGCATTGAGATCGGGATTGAGTTTAGTAAAAGGAATCATTAATTCCGCTAATTGCGGTTCCAGCGCGCTCACAACTCCCAGGATGAGGTTAGAAGATGGTCGCCTTCCACCATCGGGCGTGGTGACGTATTCTACTTCCATTTGCTTAGCAATCCAAGCATGATTGGCATGAAAGAATTGCACCCACTTTTGTTTTAAAGATGCCGTTAAGTCTGTGAAAAATGCCATCTACTTTACACCTCATCCAAAAATACTAGACCGATCAAACCATCATCAAGTCTAGTTCTTCTTCTGGAGTTGGAACAGGTGGTTTGGTGGGATTGAGGTAAAAATCAGACAACAGGGCAAATAATTCGCGATCTGGCGAGTCATTTGGCACAACTCCTTCTGGACGCGCCAAAATTTGGTCGGCGACGTTGAGATAGTAATCGCAGACGTAATTTAGGGAAGGATCGGACTCAGCCATTTCAAACAAAGTCTTGCCTTTGACGCGAGAAACGCGAATATCTTCGATGAGTGGCAATACTTCTAATACGGGCATGGGTACAGATTCGATATATTTATCGATCAGGTCGCGCTTAGCGGTACGATTGCCGATCAATCCTGCCAATCGTAGGGGGTGGGTGCGTGCTTTTTCTCTCACAGAAGCAGCAATGCGGTTGGCTGCAAACAAGGCATCAAAACCGTTATCGGTGACAATCATGCAGTAGTCAGCGTAGTTTAATGGAGCAGCAAAGCCACCACATACCACGTCACCCAATACGTCAAATAGAATCACGTCGTATTCGTCAAAGGCGTTGAGTTCTTTTAACAGCTTGACTGTCTCGCCAACGACGTAACCACCGCAACCTGCACCCGCTGGTGGTCCCCCTGCTTCAACGCAATCTACGCCACCGTAGCCTTTATAAATCACGTCCTCAGCCCAGACATCTTCGTAGTGATAGTCTTTTGACTGAAGCGTATCGATAATGGTGGGAATTAAAAATCCTGTCAGGGTAAAGGTACTATCGTGCTTTGGATCGCACCCGATTTGTAAAACCTTTTTACCGCGCTTGGCAAGAGCGACAGAAATGTTACAGCTCGTTGTAGATTTACCGATGCCACCTTTTCCGTAGACTGCAAGTTTCACGTTGGGTTGGCTCCTATCGTTGTTTTGTTATGGCTCTGGCTCAAGAAGTACACGAAGTCAAAAGTCAAAAGTTAAAAATCAAAAGCCCTATGTTGTGGGCATTTGGTACTTTTCCTTATTGATGATTTATTTCTGTCGTGCTGTACTAGCTTGCCGATCGCCGTTTTTGGTTCGATTACTTGTCATTATCTGGCAAGGGCAAGGGAAATGAAAGGGCATCTTCAGATAAAAAAGAGAGTAAATCAGTATTTCTGAGCTAAAAAAGTAATATTTTCTCTAATATCCTCCGAAAACTCTATTTAAGCTTAAATTATCCTACTAAAACAATTTTGTGTTTTTATTTTATATAAATAGTTACAAAATACAAATAAACTTGTTTGTGGAAACGATCGCGATCGCCGAGTCCCAAAGCTAGAGTATTTATACTTATTAAACTTGTAATGGCGATCGCAAATATCGCCCTAATCCCTCTTACTCGGGGCGATCGAGGTGTCCTCTGATGAAGAGTTAAATTTTGCTGAAATTGAGCTACGTTACGAGACAAATAGCAAAACTATGGCGATCGCACTGTGAAAATGGAGTTAGCTGGTAAGGAAAGCGGTTGGGAATAAGCGATCGCTCAGTTTATACAAAGAATCATTAATTTTCTCAAGCCATAGACTCAGATCCCCCCTAGCCCCCCTTTCCAAGGGAGGAACAAAAGCCCCTCTTTCGACACTAGGAATAAAAGTCCGCTTCTGACAGTATGAACAAAAGCCCCCTTCCGACGGTGTGAACAAATCGCCCCCCTGCCAACGCCACAAACAAAAGCCCCCCTTAAAAAGGGGGGTTGGGGGGATCTCTTTTGCCGTAGTCGAAAATTCAAAAGGCACGAAATATAGATGCGATATGCGATCGCAAATTCTCGCTCCTAGCAGTAGAATCTACTGTATGCCGATACTACTAACTTAAATTTCTATCTACACTTGCCACAAAATCTCAGGTTTAGAAGAAATAAGGAAGATTTACGCGATCGCAGCTCTAGTTATGGCTGGTATCATATTCTGCCAGTAATTTGCATTGCCAGCTTTTTCTTCTACCTACAAGCCCGTTACTTGCATTTAGCAGCGTTTCCATTTACTGACGAAGGAGTTTATGCAGAAGCGGGTCGATTGATGTTGGAAGGACTCGCCCCCCACAAAGATTTTCCGCTTTGGCATCTGCCGCTGTTACCGCTATACAGTGGCATCGTCTTGAAATTAACCGGAAATATGTATTGGGTACGGCTGTTATTTCTTGCTTTAAATTGCTTTGCCGTCGTTCCCTTTTATTTAACTTGTAAAAAGTTACGAGATAATTCTTCAGCCGCCATTCTTGCCATTTTATTTTACCTGACATTTCACGAACTGATGTTTCAGGATTTTCGATTTCTAGCAATTAGACAAATGGCAAACAATTTTCTAATTGTATTCTTTTATTTAGGGGTCTGTCAAAAGCAGTGGAAATGGAAGCCAATAGTACAAGCTCTCTTATTTGGCTTGTCCGTGTTACTATTTTTACCTAACTTATTAAATTTTTCTTTTCTGGCTTTGGCTATGAGCTACTCTGAAGAGTCAAGAGTACAGCGATCGCGAGAATTAAAAAAATATTTTTTACTCGGTGTTCTAGCAATATTTATCTTATTTATCTATTTTGTGTTTTTTCCTCGCAGTCTTGACCAAATTGTATTCGGACAAATAAACCGCGAAGCAACTGGGAGATTCGAGCGGTTATTTGTTCTTTTACAAGCTAAAAAAGATATATATTTATATCTACTTGGTTGCGGCGGACTAATCTATACTGCTATCTGGCAAAGGAAATTAAGATTTTACGCTTTAGCATTCCTTGGCTTAGTTGTAACTAGCACCTTTCTTTCTTCAAACTTCTTTCCTCACTATATGTCAGGTGCTGCACCAGCATTTGCTTTTGGTATATTTGGGTTAGGAATAGGAATTTACCAATTTTGTCAACGTCTTCCTCTAAGTGCGATCGCTGCAAATTTTATCTCGTTAATTATTTATATCCTGCTTTTTTCATATCAATTTTCAAATACATTTCCCTCGTTGTACGAGCAATGGACAAATAATCGTAATCCTAGTTATTATCAGACAGTTGTAGCACTTACCAAAACGCCCGAACCACTCCTAACTATGGAACCTATCTTTGCTGTTGAAGCAGGAAAACAGCTGGTCAGAACTCCAATTGAAATCTATTTTCGCGCCCCAGGAATTGATTTTCCCAATCCAGATGTTGCAAATAAGTTTAGTCAACAAGATTTTCAAGCTATGGCAACTGAAGCCTGCACGATTTTTTTAGAAGGCAAGGGCGAACAAGTTTTTCCGATTGAGTTACAAAAACGATGGCGAGCAGAATTTCAGACTTTTCAGAAAACTCGCTGGGGAACTATTCTGGTGACAAATAACTTTGGTTGCCATTAATTATCAGTTGTCAGTTAAAGGTTGTTAAAAGCGATCGCGCAAAGGCGCTAAGACGCAAAAGGGTTAGCTTGTGGTTACTTTAAATTTTGAGTTTTTAGTTGCTAGTAATTGCTGATAAATATTGTCGTGTGCTTTGGCGATCGCAGACCAAGTAAAGCGATCGCTTAATTGACTGGCTGTAGCACTGAGGCGATCGCATTTCGCTCGATCTGGAATGAGTTTGAGCAAAGCCTCGGTTAGTGCTGTGTCATTGCGAGTTGGTATGAGTTTCAACAGATTTTCAGCTAATAAATCGGGATCTGGTGGAGTGCTGCGAGTAGCAATTACAGGCAAACCATGCGCCATTAAAGCCAGTAAGGAGCCGCTTTTGAGCGTCACGCCATGATTGAAGGGTAACACGCCCAGATCGGCTCCAGAGAGGTAGTGAGAAGCTGTTTCACCACTTACGTAACCCGTCATGGAAACGCGATCGCTCAGATGGAGTTCCTTAACTAATAGTTGCAGCCGATCCCAATAAGATTTCGCTGCTTCTGCCTGTAAAGCTAAACTTTCTACACCTCCCAGTAATAACAATCGCGCCAGGGGCTGTTGAGTCACAACTTGCCTAAATGCCGATAACAAATACTCGATGCCTTTAACAGGATGCACAAAGCCAAAAAAGACGACTACAAAACTATCTGACAACCAACCAAATTGCTGTCGTAGCTGCTGTCGCGCCTGTTGGCGATCGATCGGAACTACTGTAATGTTTGCGGCGATCGCAATTCGGTGCAAGCGATCGGTATAATTTGGCATTCGTTTGAGGATGACACTTTCTGCCTCGGCGTTAGTCGTAATAATGGCATCGCTTCCCGTGAGTAAAAAACCATCTTCTCGATCCCACCATCCCCGCTGTTGTCCCCACATTTTCAGCCATTCCAAAAACTGAGGTGGAATTCCTTTTGGTTGCCATTCCCACCAACCATACTCATGCACGGTGGTGACAATTGGTTTTCGGTAGCCAAAAATTCGTAATAGGGGTGGTAGGAGAAAAATCGGGCGTTGAAAGCAGTACGTCCCAGCTGCGTGTTGAATGTGAAGCAGATCGGCAGCAGTAGATTTGACAGCACGGACTAGAGATAATATTTGAGACAATCCCCAATCTGTCACGACTCCCTTAACATTAGGGTCGTCGATCGCTGTTGCCGCAGCCTGAGTTGTGAGTACGATCGAATTCACCCCCTGTTTTGCCAGTGCTTGTCTCAAGTAAGCAGTATAGTGGGCAGTACCACAGCGATCGGGTTGATATGTACCTGCAATAATAGCGATGGTAGTCATTAGCAACAATTTTATTTATAATTTATTTTCCTTGCCCTTACGTCCTATTGGTACGCACATTGGTGTTCCCAAAACTGGATCGGCAACAATACGACACTCCAGCTCGAAAACCTCTTGGATCGTATCTTCAGTCATCACTAGCTTTGGCGATCCAGCGGCAAAAATTCGACCATCTTTGACAGCTACTAAATAATCGGCATAACGGCACGCCTGATTTAAGTCATGCAACACCATCACGATTGTCCGTCCCTGATGGTTTAACTCATACAACAAATCTAAAACTTCTATCTGGTGGGCTAAATCGAGAAAAGTCGTCGGTTCGTCCAAAAGTAAAATCTCCGTGTCTTGCGCCAAAGCCATCGCAATCCAAGCTCGCTGTCGTTGTCCGCCTGATAAAGTGTCTAGCGATCGCTCTGCTAGCTCTATCAAATCTGTAATCAAGAGTGCCTGTTGAACGATCTTCTCATCTTGTACTGACCACTGTTGCAACCAGTTTTGATAGGGATAACGCCCTTGTGCTACTAAATCCCGTACTGTTAACCCTTCTGGTGCGACTGGAGCTTGAGGTAAAATTCCTAACTGTTGGGCGACTTCTTTGGTAGAAAGCTGCAAAATCGAAGTGCTATTGAGATAGACCGCACCACCACGAGGTTTGAGTAATCTTGCCAGTCCCCTTAATAACGTCGATTTACCACAACCATTTGCACCAACTAAAGCAGTAATTTGTCCTGTCGGGATTGCCAAATTCAAGTCATGGATAATCGGCGTACCGTCGTAAGCTAAAGCGAGATTTTTGGTTGACAATCCTTTCATAAGCTCGATCTCTAACGATGACGAATTAACAAATAGAGAAGATAGGAATGCGTAGTCCCAGCCTTAATGGTTCGGGATTTGAGTTTTAATTGCGAACTATTGACAACAATTCTACAGATAAACGATCGGAGGAAGTCAGAAGTCAATGATTTTTAGCTGGCTTTAATTTTCATCTCAGCCGGAACTCAGAGTTTTTGCTTAGCGTGTATGAGGTGCGATCGCGCTTATACAAATCATCGGTCAGAATATATAAATGATGAAAAAACGAGATTTTTTACACGCTAGTGCAGCAGTAGTTGGCATGGCGCTGTTATCGCGTTATCTACCTTGGAGATCGGACGATATGGCAACGGCAAATAATGAATTTGAGATCGAAAAAACTGAGGCAGAGTGGCGCAAAACATTAACACCAGAACAGTTTCGCGTCCTGCGTCAACACGGAACCGAACGGGCAAGGACTAGTCCCTTAGATAAGCAATATGGCAAAGGTACATATGTCTGTGCTGGTTGCGGCTTACCACTATTTACCTCGGAGACTAAATTCGACAGCGGTACTGGCTGGCCCAGCTTTTTCACTCCGATTGAAGGTGCGATCGCGACATCTGTAGATAAGTCACTGTTTATGACCAGAGTTGAAGTCCATTGTCGTCGCTGTGGCGGGCATTTGGGTCATGTCTTCGAGGATGGTC
The DNA here is from genome assembly GCF_003991895.1 of Chroococcidiopsis cubana SAG 39.79. NCBI lineage: Bacteria > Bacillati > Cyanobacteriota > Cyanophyceae > Chroococcidiopsidales > Chroococcidiopsidaceae > Chroococcidiopsis > Chroococcidiopsis cubana. The sequence goes on along the minus strand of NZ_RSCK01000014.1, from coordinate 99,526 downwards.
CCAAACCGACTGGTAAGCGTTATTGCATGAATGGTGTGGCAATGAACTTTATTTCTAGCTGATAGAACAGCTATGTATGCGCAGGGGCGGGTTTATCTAAAATATCTATCAGAGTCAAAGCTGTTGGAAAAAACCGCCCGTACAAAATTCGTGTCTGTCTTAATAGCGATCGCATAGGCTACCGCATTGGCGCTGGAACCCACTGCTGAAAGCTATCTAAGTGACTCCAATAAGCCATGTATCCGGTCAGCGCCCAAATTAATGCAGCGGCAATTAATCCGACTGCTCCAACGATGCGCCACAAACGATTATTTTTAAAGTACCAGAGTGTTGGTGCGGCACAAACTCCAGCTAATCCCGTCAAAATGAAGCCGATGCCTGAGAGGATAGGTTGTTTCGTCAATCCTAAATTTATCAGGCGTACGCCTACTAAGATTGCGACTAGCCCAGCAAAGAAACCATAAATCGCTAAAGTAATTAACTCCCAGCCTTTAGCCAAACTAATAGACGTACCAATAAACAGGATGCCAAACAGAACGCTCGTTTCACCAAATGCAATATTGAAACTGCCTCTGACAGTCCAGGTTAATGTCATGTGCAATCCAGTGGTAAGTGCGATCGCGCCCGTAATTCCAAACCCAGGAATCCATTTGTTTTGGTAGGGATCGTCCAAGCCAGCATAGACATAGTATGCCAGTAAAAACAACCCAGCGACCATATTAATCAACATCAGCGTGATGTAATCGATAAACACAAATAAACCTCATCAACCAAAAGTAGATTTTCCGAAATCTAGCCTGAGAGTCTTGAAGCTATATAACAACAGTTCAATTCTAAATTTAAAACTCTATATCAAAACTGGGGTGCAAACTATAACTGCACCCCTTATTATTTGCTCTTTTATTTCTCCTGCCAATCGCTCTAGTTTTACAGCAGTACCACTTTACGGTTTTACTGGTTGAGCAGCGGCAGGCAGACGTTCGGGCTTTGGCTTGCCTGCCCAAGGCGGCGGACCCTCAGCAGGGCGAATTTCAATCGTGGAACCATTAGCACGAGTGATAGAAAAGGCATCAAACTCGCCACTTTTTTTGCCGATCTCGCCTCTTACACTTACTTCTTCCCCTGGTTTGAGATTAATTTCTCGCCACCAACGGGGACCAGCATCGACAATAATTTCTCCCGAACCATCTCTAAGAGTGAAATCGTTACCAACAACGCTGACGACTTCGCCAGAAATGACTGTACCTCTGGCACGTTGTTGTAGATCGCCAATTCTAGTTGTACTTTGCGCTTGGGCAAAGCTAGGCAACATAGGAATAGCGATCGCGCCCATAACTGCTGTTAAGGCTAAACTCAAGAATGCTCCATGCTTCATAGTTATTTGCCTCCAATATTTTGCTTCTAGTTTTCAGTATAAAAATGATGCAAATATGACAACAAGAGGTCAGAAATTAGGAGTCAGCAGTCAAAAACTATGACGTGACTTCATAAAATAGCTAAGCTAGATTGCATTTTTTAGTTTTTGAGCTATTAAAGATTACTGAGGAATGTAACTCAAATTACATCTTGAGATAGAGATATTCAATTCTTATATTTGACACAAACTCTCCAAAAGGTAGATCCATCTAGCTAAAGGAAAGTTTTAGCATCGATCCCAACAATAAAGAAATCTATTGGGAGAAAAATTCATGAGTGAAGCAAGATCTAAAGAAAAAGTTACCCGTAATGACGAGATGGATACCTCAACAGCAGATCGGGGCATCATTCCAGCAGAGGTAGCAGCTCGTATGGATCGTGAAGGTGAAGATTATCGGGAAACAGCTGAAGAACAAGCGGGTGCTGAAAGCCTTAATGTTACAGGTGGTGCTACTGTAGACCAAGAGGGTTTAGCCAATAACTATGCAGTTGAACCCGAAATGTATTACGAAACTCCAGGCGATCGCACCGCTATCAAAGAAGCAGAAGAAGCCGAACGCCAGCAAACAGTCGAAGCACTAGATGAAGACGAACAAGGCAAGCTGACTGAAGAAGGCGACCAACGCCACAAAGGACCGGGAATCATTTAATCCTGCAAATATTGGAGACAGCTAAATACTCCAGAGGTCAGCCGCTTGACAATCTTGCAAATTGATTGAAGCGGTTTTTTGTTGCTTATTTGCCTTAGAATAATCTGACGTTGCGGCATTGCGTGGAGCGAAAATCGTGGCAGAGGCAAAAATTGGCATCATTGGAGGCAGTGGACTCTACAAAATGGAAGCACTTCAGGATGTAGAAGAGTTGCAAGTTGATACGCCTTTTGGTGCGCCCTCAGATGCATTAATTGTGGGAACCATAGAAGGAACGCGGGTAGCCTTTCTCGCCCGTCACGGTCGCAATCATACGCTTTTACCTTCAGAATTGCCTTTTCGTGCCAATATCTACGCGATGAAACAGTTAGGCGTAGAATACATCATCTCTGCGTCTGCTGTTGGTTCTTTGAAGGAGGAAGCGAAACCTTTAGATATGGTCGTACCCGATCAATTTATCGATCGCACGAAAAATCGCATCTCGACTTTTTTTGGTGAGGGAATAGTTGCCCATATTGCTTTCGCCGATCCGGTATGCGATCGATTAGCGGGAATTTTAACTGAGGCGATCGCCAGTCTCAATCTCTCAGATGTTACCCTACATCGTGGCGGAACTTACGTTTGCATGGAGGGTCCAGCCTTTTCTACCAAAGCAGAATCTCACCTTTACCGCAGTTGGGGTGCAACGGTTATCGGTATGACCAACTTACCAGAGGCAAAGTTAGCCAGAGAAGCAGAAATTGCCTACGCTACCCTAGCCTTAGTAACAGACTATGACTGCTGGCATCCAGACCACGATAGCGTTACCGTCGAGATGGTAATTGCTAACCTGCAACGTAATGCCAAGAATGCCCAAATGGTAATTCAAGAAACGGTACGGCGCTTGAGTAAAAATCCTCCTGCCTCAGAAGCGCACTCCGCTTTAAAGTATGCTATTCTTACACCCCTAAATAAAGTGCCTGTGGCAACTCAAGAAAAGTTGGGACTGTTGTTGAAGAAATATCTATGAAATTGATATGAAAGAGCAATTTCTCAAATGGATAAATCTTGCCCTAGTAGCAGATTTCTTTCTCGTCCTCTTTGCTTTCTTCTGGCTGGCGATCGCAGTTGCTGGTCACGTCTTGCATTTACCTTTGGGTTTAGACTTATGGTATAAGCTGTGGCAACCTGTTTTTACTCCCGCGATCGGTATTCTCATGGCTGGAACGATTATTAGCGGGTTGGCGAGTTGGGTAACAAAGCGGCTCAATTCTGCTGAGAATTGAGCCAAATGTAAATAAGTTACACAAATTGGTGCGCGAACTCGCACATCAAATCTATCCTTCCTTTGCGTAACATTGCCGGGTCTAATCTTTCTGTCGTATTGCAAGTCATCAACACGACTAACTTTTGTTGCTCCTGAATGCCCGATTCATCAATGACACTTTGATATAACGTGCCATCGAGTAAGCTGAGAATCCGCTCGGTTTTATAATTTGATTGTGCGATTTCTGTAGAGCGATCGGGAGCTAAGTTATCAGCCTCGTTGATAATAATGCAAACTCGTTCTAAATAACTCGGCGGAACAAAATTCTCTACAGCCGCGTGGTCGAGGATAAAAATAATATATCCCAGTGGGGCGAGAATTTCTTTTGCTACGGCTTGCGCCCAAACTGTCTTTCCCGTACCAGGATTACCATACACTAATACAGCCAATTGGTTTTGGGTAAAAACTTTCTCTTGAACGGCATCAGTAAAACTTTGTACGTCAGCCGGAAAAGAATTAATAGCAAACTGACTGTGAACTTGTCCGATCCGACTTTGGTAGCCACTTAACATCACGGCAAGATCGTAAGTGACTTTGTTTACCAATGGTGCGAGTTTCTTTGCCATTATAGTATAACGGCGATCGCGATCCATACTATAAAGTGGATCGATTCTCAGCCAAATTTCATGTTCCGACCAATACGCAAAAATACTACCAATACTTTTGAGTTTATTCCATTCAACAAATTTTTCTGGTGGGTAATAGAAATATTTTCCAGTACTGTACTGCGTAATTAGATCTGGACGACCTAAAAAACTTAAGAGTCTAAAAATAGTAATCTCTTCTAGTTTTAACAGAACTTGTTCAATCGGAATTAAATCGCGTGTCACCGACTTAACAACAGGTGTCTCAATTGATAAACTATCTCTATATCGATTATCTGGCGTAAGTGGTTCGGGCGTGATGAAGTTCCAGAACTCATCAATTTCTTCTCGCGTAGTTTCGTAGAATAAGTTTAAAAAATTTGCCCACCAAGCATAGTGTTCTCGACCGAGTGCATCAGCAATATAGCTGACTACATTCATAGCTTTATGAGATACTTCCCACGGATTATTCAACCAAGTTTCCCAAAGATAATTTAGGTCGATGTCTCTATTTAGGGGTTGCCATCCAGCGCCTATTAAGTTAGGTTCTTTTTGCTTTTTGTACATATTTTTGTGTCATCGATCGCTAAAATATATCTAAACTTGCTGAATCCAGTTTAGTCTTGCTTTCCAAGCAATATAGTTATTGAAAAATGAATTTAATTGCTTCTTTGCTATACTGTTTCTTACTAACAGCATAAATGTTTTTGCCATATATCGTTTGTTTTGAATTTTAACTTTTAACTTTTGACTTTCGCCAAATGGGGATAGTAGAACTCGAACCTACAACCCCCCAGGTTGGAATCGAACCAACGCTCTCCTGTTCTTCACACAGGTGCTACTACCAACTGAGCTACCAGGGGATGACGAGAGTGGGGGAATCGAACCCCTAAATCCACAAAATAGGTAATAATATTCAATTTTTAAGGTTCAAAAAAGGAATTTTTAACTATTACAAATACCATCGATTTTCTAAATAATAAACTTGTTGAATATGACGCATAATTTCGATGGCTTTTGCTTTTGCGCGGCGAGAATTTTTATTTTGGGCTGATTCTAATGCCGTGCGATCGCAATTAGAATCAGATTTATCGCATGGGAAGTCTGAAGGCTTTTCACCTCGATTAATTATGTGAATGTAAAACATTATTGTTTCGGGATTAGATTTGTCTCTCGACTCACTACATATATACTACAAATTGTATTACAAAAATGTCAAGGGTTTGGAGAAACTTTTTTTGAAATTGGCTGTAGCTCTTGTAGAAAATGGATTTAAGCGTATTACAGAATTGTAGTATAGATGGGTAGTACTAATAGTTTATTTATCCAGGTGCGATCGCACGACCGAAGGTAGGTATGCGCGTGTCAGTAATAGCTGTGATTTTGTGTCGCGCATCAGCCGTAGGCGTTAGCGATAGCGAAGGCGAAGCCGTTAGCGTAGCGTTAGCCGCAAAGACGCAAAGTGGTTCCTCACAAGATAGACGCAAAGAAGAACACCAATTACCCATTACCAATTACCCATTACCAATTACCAGTAATAGGACGCACAAAGAAATCCATGCGCCCTAAACAGACATTCTTTTGACTTTTAACTTTTAACTTTTGACTTGCTTAGCGATCGCTCATTGCAGCACTCATTTGAGATTCTTGCCACAAATGAAATAACAATAACTCGATCGCGTAAGACAAAGATGTGACAAACACGCCTGCGGCATTCTCAGCATCGGATGCTAACCAAAATCCTTGCAAGCAGATTTCTACATATTCTGCGTCGCACTTTTCTAATGCAACTTCATCTGTCCCATATCGTTCGATCGCGGTTGCGAGTGAATTCAACTGTGGTAAATCCCCAGGTAATAGAAATGAAGCTGTGCTAGGTTCTATGCAAATGGATTCGCCTACGCGCAGGGCGAATATGGCTCGCATTGCAACCCACTCTTCTAAGGATTGAGTCAAATGCTCTAAGTGAAAACCAGTTTCAGTGTAATTCAATTTCAGCATGAGATAGAGTTTCCTCCTATGTCTGGCGGGAGATGCTCCGAGCGCCAGAATTTTTCGGCAAAAGCAACTGTTGGATGAATCGGTGCTTTGGGTTTAGAGTGCAGTAACATTCCTGCCTGGTGTGGGGTGCGATCGCTTTTATACTGGTTGCATTGTTCGCAAGCTGCCACAACGTTATTCCACGTATGTAATCCACCCTTAGAGAGAGGAATGACGTGATCGATTGTCAAGCGCTTGTTATTACCGCAATATTGACAAGCGTAATTGTCTCTGCGTAACACTTCCCTGCGATTCACAGGGGGAATCTTCCAAATTCGTTCCGTACTGGTAAACGTGAGACGAATATAGGAGGGAACAGCCATGACTAAATTGGGCGATCGCACAAATAATTCTGTCTCTTGCCCAAAATCAAGTGCTTCAGCTTTACCCAGAATCAACAGCGCGATCGCACGCTTGACGTTGATGCGACTGATGGGTAAGTAATTTTGCGAAAACACGACTACAGGTTGCTCTAACACTTGACTTGCGATTGCCACAGCCGTACTCCTCCTATAAAAAATGTTGTCCTCAAAAATTTCTAGACAAAAAACACCAAACAAAAACCCCCGTTTCTAATTAATTCAGAAGCGGGGGCTGAAATTTCTGTAAGTGGTTCTACCCTGATAAAGGTACAGTTTTATACCTGTACCTCCCGCTATCTAGTTGTGTTCGTGGTTCTGACGAATGTAGCTCAATGCTTCCATAGCCAAAATTATCGTTAATTTCTGCGGATTGTGCTTGACTGAGGCGATCGCCTAGCCGCCAAAATCTGGCTGCACCACCCATAAACAAAGACTCCACCGCCATAGCTACTGATTCCCAACTGCCGAGACAGTTGGCGCAAACCAGTAGAGGAGAGATGAAGCCTAAACGTTTCACTGAAGTTATACCTAATGCAGAGAGTTATTTAATCCTTACTTTAAAGATACTACACTTGTATTACTGAGTTGTCTAGATCTTTTAAGGAGAATTCATGATGCATACACTCACTCGCATTCCTACAACAGACATGGAAGTTACTAGCATCCGTCTAGAGAGGGAATTAAAAGAAAAATTAAAAGAGATATCCGGTAACCAAGGATATCAAGCTTTGATCCGAGATATTCTGTGGAATTACGTACAGCAAAAATCAGGTGATTGGAAACCGAAATTTTCTCGCGCTGATATCCGCGCTAGTATTCCAGCGACAGCACAAACAGAGGAACGCTGCGTTTTGACGGGACAAACGATCCAACCACAAGAGGCTATGATGTTAGGATTTACCAGCAACGGCGACTTAGTACCCTTGAGTATGGAAAGTTTGGCAGGATATGAAGAGAGCAGGGAGCAGGGAGTAGGGGCGAATGGAAGTCAAAAGTCCAAAGCTAAAACTCAAAATAAATTACTTCTTTGTCCCCCTTGTCCCCCTTGTCCCCCTTGTCCGCCTTGTCCTCCTTGTCTCCCTTATCCCCCTCAGCACTCTTACATCCCCCTACCCCCCATAAGCTGTATATTCTGTCTCCTGAAGGGTACGGAAGGCATACTTAAGATATAGAGGGAAATTACCTAACGGAATCTGCGGAGTACCTCTGACTCACAGCTTTTATAATCAGGGAAAATACCGATCCAGCGATTTTTGAAGCAAGATAATCTAGATAATCGAAAATACAAATTTTGCTGTTGCAGTAGAAGTCGATCTAAGTTTTTTTAAATTTAGTACCTGCTTGGTCGCGCTCTGGCTAATTTGGGCATCCTAAGTAGGAAGGAGTAATCTAAGGTGAGAAAGCGTGTTAGCCAAGACTGGACTGTTTATAAAAAATCTGCTATCAACCGCTGGAGTAGGGATACACTCAAATCGCTATCAACTGAAGTTGTCCGGTTATCATCTACAAACACCTCACGGATGAAAAATGTTTCTGTTTCATCAGACTCATCCTTACCAGAGCGATCGCCCAAAATCTCCCTCACACGAATGCAGCCAGCAGAAGACTTAGCTCAACTGGGACAACAGATCCTTCAAGTCGCATTGAGTCACTCTGACTCAGAAACAGCACTAACGCAAATTGCCAAATTACTTGGAGAAGTGTTTCAAGTAGATGGCTGTATAATTACGTTTGCCCCTGGAGTCACAGAAACATCGGTAGTGGGTTCGTGGTATTTTAATGCAGCAGTCTCCGTCTCGCCGCAAAAGCTCCTTCAGCCACTCCAAAAGTTAGCAGCGACAATTCCCACTCAAGCTAGCTTGCTGGCAATTGACAATCTTCATGCTCTAACCCATGAAGCGTTAACAGAAGATAAAGACTTCCCACCTACAATTAAAGCAGTATTACAAATTCCGATTTGGGAGCAAAATAAGCTCACTAGCGTTATTAGCTTGCTTTGCTACGATGTCCGTCAGTGGGATGATGAGCTAGCTGCAAATGCAGCTCAACAACTCATGACATCGCTATCAATCGCGCTCGCTCACCTCGCCCAAGCCCAGTCTGTCGCTACTCTACAACGGCAAATCCAGACAGCTGCTCGTACTAAAGCTTTACTTAATCAACTCACAGTCGCCAGCCGCAGCTCGATGGAGCTGAATCAAGTGCTGCAAATGGCGATCGCGGGTACAGCTCAAGCTTTGGCAGTCAGTCGCGCCTCGATTCTGTTATTGAAGTATGTCGAGCCACAACTGAGAAACAGAGTCAGAGAAAAACTACCTAGAGCTAAAGCAACAATTGCCAGCGAATGGTGTCAGGACGTAGAAGCATATACTTGTGGAGCGCATCATAGCAAGAGCGCCGAACAGTCTTTTTGGCTTTCCGAATGTGGGTTGTGCCAACAAGCGCTCGTGAATTCACCGCAACCAATAGCGATCGCCAGTAAAAGCGATCTACAGTTGAGCGAGCTAACATCTTGTTTAGCGCCAATTTTTGATTTTTCGCAATTTCCTGCTGCCTTAATTTTACCAATCGAAAGCCAAGGGACAGTATTAGGCTTTTTAGTTTTGCAACACTGTGGCGATCGCCACTGGCATCCAGAAGAATTATCGCTGGTAGAGTTGGTTTGCGCCCAAATTGGGACGGCAATTATTCAAAACCAAACGCTACGTCAGGTACAATCTCTCGTAGACGACCGGACTTTGCAACTCCAGCGCAGTCTGGAAGTTCAAAGTTTACTTTATGAGAAAACCCGCAAGCACAACGAACAACTACGTCAACTCAATCAGTTAAAGGATGAGTTCCTCAGTACGATGAGCCACGAGTTACGCACACCGCTAACTAGCATGAGTTTGGCGATTCGGATGTTACGGCAACAAGGAATTACTCCAGAGCGTCAGGCTAAGTATTTGGATATTTTAGAAGAACAGTGCGATCGAGAAATCAACTTGATTGCTAACTTGCTCAAGCTTCAGCAACTTGAATCAAACCAAGCACCGCTGAAATTAGAAACTATAGATCTCAAAGTTAAACTGCAAGCCTTATCTCAGTCTTTCAGACAAACTTGGGTAGATAAAGGATTAAACATTCAGTTAGATATCCCAAAATCTTCTCTACTAGCGCAAACAGACGAGGAAGCGTTCGATCGCATTCTTCAAGAACTTTTAACCAATGCCGGGAAGTATTCTCACCCAGATACAACTGTAGTTTTGCAAGTCACGCATCAAGTCGATCTTCAGCTTAACCAAATTGTTTTACAACTGATCAACACTGGTGCTGGTATTTCTGAAGAAGAAAGAAAGTATATATTTGAAAAATTTAGGCGCGGTCAAGGTGTGACACAGCAAGCCATTCAGGGTACAGGATTGGGACTCGCTTTAGTAAAATGCTTAGTACAGCATTTAAATGGCAATATTGAAGTAACTAGCAATCCGACCGATGATTCTGCTGCCGCCTACGCAACCTGCTTTACTATTACCCTACCACAGACCTTTGCTCGTTAAAGTTTAACTATCTACAGTTTAATTATCATCGAACAGTGACTCAACAGTACGACGAATCCGATCTCGATTTCGAGCTTGATGATACCAATGGCGACGACATCGATGCTGCATCTTCAGCCGAGGATGTGGAAGTACAGACAGAAGAATTGGCACACCGTCAACGTCAAATTACCGCTAAAATTCAGATCTCCCACCCCGTAGAAAAGGTGTGGCAAGTTTTGACAGCCTACGATACCTTAGCCGATTTTATTCCTAACTTAGCGGTGAGTCGGCGGCTAGCTCATCCTCATGGTGGCATTCGTCTAGAGCAAGTTGGAACTCAGCGATTGCTGCGTTTCAACTTTTCTGCCAGAGTCGTTTTAGATTTAGAAGAAAAATTTCCCCACGAAATTCATTTCGACATGGTTGAGGGAGATTTAAAAGCTTATTCTGGGAAGTGGCTGCTAGAACCTTACTTTGTATGTGAAAATCCAGGCACAAATCTCTGTTATACAGTGCGAGTATTGCCCAAGCGTACTATGCCTGTAGCAATTGTCGAGCGCCGCCTGCGGCAGGATTTGCGATCGAACCTGCTAGCCATTCGCCGCCGCGTTGAGGAGTTATAGATAGCAGGGAGCGCACGAGCAGATGAAAAAGTCTTGGCACAAATAAACAAAAGAGGTAGTATTTACTACCTCTTTTGTCTTTCATATACCCCCAGGGGAATTCGAATCCCCGTCGCCTCCGTGAAAGGGAGGTGTCCTAGGCCTCTAGACGATGGGGGCGCGTCTGAGTTCAACCTTATCTAGGTTAGCGAATCTAACGAGTTCTGTCAACACTTTCAGCAGAAAAAATTCGCTCCACTCGATCTCTAGCAGATCGAGCCTATGTAAGGTTAGAAGAATTGCGCAGTCGCATCAGTTGACGACGCATGTGGGAAGAGGCTTCTAGCTCAGAGATCTCTTTGGTTTTCACGCAGGAGTGCAAAGGCTCTAAGTATTCATCTGCACCCGCTGTAAATGCGTCAATCAAGAGTTCTAATAATTTTTCGCGATCGTTCAAAACACAATTTTCTTCAATCAGCCGAAATTTCAAATGAATTTCACACTCGAAAACACCGACTTCTATCTGTCGATTTGGATGTGATGCTGCGTCAGGATTCATTGCTTTAAACAAATTCTAATTGGGTGTGCAGTTGCTAGTAGAGTTGTCTGAAATACATCGCTCTCAGCATCGCTAGCTTTACCAAACATTTAGTTGAGACTCTAGCTGATGCTGATGAAAGCATCTCCAAGCAGTTATTGCTAGTAGCTTTCCCCATCCACTGATGCTCGGTGCTTGGCTCTTGTCTCCCTCCTGTGGTATTTTTTACCAAACCTCCTGCTAGGCAAAAAGTGCTTGCATCGCGCTCCAGCTAGTAGCAGATAGTAGTTTTGTAAAGAATGTCGTATTTGCATTTACCGATCTCGTTATACGTTCATAGATACAGTAAACGGCGCGTGCCAGCCCAGGTTATATGATGAAAATTTAGGAGTCGATTTAAGAGACAACTACTATTATTCAACCTTTAAGATTAATTACAGTAAAGTTTGTGTAAGGAATTTGTAAGGCTTTCAATAGTTTTTTGTATTTCGCCTGCACTACGGATAAAGTTTAGTTTTAATTTTTACAAATCTGGATACAGTAGTATTAGTAATATTGCTGCTGCTTCCTGGAAAGGGTCTTTACCTGAAACCATTCCATGTCAATTCTGGACTTTATTTGTCATCCGGTCAAATCAGTATAAATAATTACATCAATTTGTTTCAGCAGCTTAGGGCAGGATAACTTGTTAAAAATTTGTCTTCCCGCGAAGCGAGTCGTGAGTCATGGTAAATTCTCCGTAACTCTCGATTGGCTTTCTCTCGTCTCTTCCAGCGATAGGATAAGTAAAATATCATGGTATAAGCCTTTGGAGACTGCTGTTAATGAGTACTTGCGTTCGCGGTTTAATTTTTGTAGTTGATGATAATATCGATACCGATCAGATCATTCCCGCAGAATATTTAACGCTGGTTCCTTCCAAGCCGGATGAGTATGAGAAGCTTGGTAGTTACGCCATGATTGGCTTACCAGATCGCTACGGCAAGTTTATTGCTGCCGATGAAATGAAAACACGCTATCCAATTATTATCGCTGGAGAAAACTTTGGGTGCGGGTCGTCTCGCGAACATGCACCAATCGCTCTTGGCGCTGCTGGAGTGAAAGCAGTCATCGCTCAATCTTACGCGCGAATATTTTTCCGTAATTGTGTTTCTACAGGCGAATTATATCCTTGGGAGTCTGGCGAGCGACTGTGCGATCGCTTCGTGACTGGACAAGAAGTCACGGTTGACTTTGACAAAAATCAAATCATCAATCATACGCTAGACCAAACCTATTCTCTAAAATCTCTAGGAGAGATTAAACCTGTAATTGATGCTGGTGGTATTTTTGCTTACGCTCGTCAGACTGGAATGATTGCTGCTCGGTAGTCCGCGATCGGTTATCAGCGACTTGCGACTTGCGACTTGTGACCAACAACTGTCAACCAACTCCTATAGAATAAACTCAATACCATAAAGTCAAGTTAGAATCCCTACTTATGGAAGAGCAGCTACTTAAGTCCACAACCCGCCACGTTCGGATTTTCTCTGCGGAAGTTAATGAAGATGGCGAACTCGTTCCTAGCAATCAGGTGTTGACGCTAGATGTTGACCCCGATAATGAATTAACTTGGAATGAAGATGCGTTACAAACGGTATACGGCAAATTTGACGAACTGGTGGAGTCTCACAGTGGCGCGGATTTGACCGATTACAATCTACGCCGCATTGGCTCGGATTTGGAACACTTGATTCGATCGCTGCTACAAAGCGGTCGGATTAGTTACAACTTGAATAGTCGGGCGATTAACTACAGTATGGGACTGCCACAAGTTGCCGTGGAAGATAATCGATAGAGGAGTAAGGAATAGATAATTAAAAGGACGCATCACAATGCGCCCCTTCTTTAAATAACTATTTCACGCCCAGGCGCGACTGCTTTTCATTTCACAAAGACCTTCATTCTAAAGCGAAATACAGCGAGTACGGGAGCTACCACCAAGTGCGTTCGCCGTTTTCGTCAACTCTTGACTGGCGAATGACATCAGAAATTTCTTCTGCGTCTTTAACATGGTGTAAAGCTTTTTCTTCGCCATCTGGTTCTTCTACAGCAAAATAGGTAGGAACTTGAATATGGTCGCCAGTGATATCTGGGGAATCTACAGCAAGTTGTTGCTTTTTCTCTTCAACTGATTGCTCTTCATCAGCGATAACATCACCAGGATTAACTGCACGATGCGTTTCTTTTTCTTGGTTGTTATCCATAATTGTTGTAATCTCTTAAAAACGTAATGACCAATTCACTATTTAAAATTTAAGAATATCGGTTCGCGATCGCCTCCTTCGTAAGTAGGAAATACTTACCTACAAAACGCTAGGTCTGCAAATTGCTCGCCTCGGCTCTAAACACAGGGCGTTCTAAGCTAAACAATCGGATTGAAATCGCTAAAGTAGTAGATAGATCGCGAATTAGACTCGGCTGAATGCGAGAGACTACACTAGCGGGTAGCACTGTAGCAGATTTAGCTGCTTGCGCCAAGCGATTAAATCACAATTTATTCAAAATTCATGTTTGCAATCGATAGTCAAAGCTTGTTAAAGTTAATGCTCAAATCATCTGGGTGGAAGTGAGGTAACAACTGCATCCAGATCTTGCAAAAATATAAGAACAGAAGCGCAATTGCCGTGCGGGAAGCTAAATATAGAGATATAAACATGAATGAGCAGTTTAATCGTCTCTTACGTCTGCTGTTTTAAATTGATTTAATATGGCTAATCGGTGCGCCAGCTATGCAAAATAATGAGGTAACGATCCAATGTCCAAACGATCTGTGTAAGGCTGCCAACTCTGAAGGCGACAAGTTTTGTCAGCGCTGCGGTACATCCTTAATTAAACGTTACTTGTGGGTTGTGGGGCAAGGCACAGAACTCCACGAGATCGGAACGTCGATCGCGGAACGCTTTTACCTCAAAGCCGAGCGAATTGTTTTAGATACTCAACCTGGTTTACTGCTAGACTCTCCTTATTTAGATATTTCTAATGAAATTAGACCTTATTTGAGACTAGTCGCGTATCGTCTCCAAGTTCCGCAGGTATACGGATTAGTATCGCTCGATCGCGAACCACCTGAAAAAGAAATTTTGCTGTTGGAACAAGCACCGATTTATCCCGATGGTGTGTTAACAGCAGGACAGCTAATGCCTCAGATGACTGCTGTTTGGCAGTCCGTTTCTAGCTTACGCCAGCTCAATTGGTTATGGCAAATTGCGCAACTGTGGCAACCCCTATATAGCGAAGGCGTAGCGTCTAGCTTGCTCGTCCCCCAGTTTTTACGAGTAGAAGGATCGTTACTAAGGCTGTTGCAATTGCAATTGGATGATGCCGAACGTCCCACACTAGCGCAACTCGGTCAATCTTGGTCGCAGCTCGCTAAAGAGGCTCGACCAAGCGTGAGTGGATTTATAGAACAATTAAGCCAAGAATTGCAACAAGGAGAAATCGTCAACTCGGAGCAATTGCTAGCGTGTCTGGATCGAGGATTGTTGGAATTAGGGCAAAACATTACGAATAGAGACATTGCCCCCAGTCGGAGTTTCCAGATTAGTACTTGCACCGATACTGGTCCTAGCCGTCAGCGAAATGAAGATGCCTGCTATCCAGCCAGCGGCACCACACTTGCTAAACCACCAGAAGCAAAAGCGATCGCAATTGTCTGCGATGGGATTGGCGGACACGAAGGAGGTAACGTTGCTTCCAGTCTAGCGATCGAAACGCTACAGCACCAGGTACAACAGCTGCCGCTAGATGAAGCAAGTTTAGACCCGAATACCCTCACTCATGCTCTAGAACAGTTTACGCGCAAGACAAACGAATGTATCAGTAGCCGTAACGACAAAGAGCATCGTCAAGGAAGACAGCGAATGGGGACAACCTTGGTGATGGCAGTAGGACATCAACATGAAATATATATTGCTCACGTTGGTGATAGCCGCGCCTACTGGGTGACGCGCACGGGTTGCCATCAAATAACCCTAGACGATGATGTAGCTGCCCGTGAAGTACGGTTGGGTTATGCTGTCTATCGAGAAGCACTACAACAACCCTCGGCTGGTTCTCTCGTCCAAGCGATCGGCATGAGTGCATCGGTACATCCCACGGTACAGCGGTTTGTGTTGGATGAAGACTGCGTATTCCTCTTGTGTTCTGATGGCTTGAGCGATTACGATTTAGTCGATCGGTGCTGGCAAACAGAAATCTTGCCAATTTTAGATGGGAATATGGATGTCGCTACAGCAACTAAGCAGCTTGTAGAACTTGGTAACAACCTTAACGGACACGATAATATTACCGTTGCTTTAGTACATTGTCAGGTAAAGGTGCAAGAGCCAGAAACTCCGCTTGGTTACAGTCAGTCGTTAGACAAAACGAGTAATGGTGCGGTCAGCTCATCTTCATTTGCCGTAACTCTCTCAGAACCACCAACGGCAGATGCGATCGAGCACTACGTCCCGATCGCCAATACGCAGTTACTCTCACCATTACCACCACCGCAACAATCGCGATCGTGGTTGCTCCCAATAGTGTTGGGAATCGGTTTGCTCTTAAGTGCGGCAGCAGGACTTTGGCTGGCTTACAATCACAATTGGCAAGAGCGAAACCCAGCAGCAAATAGTGACAGTAACGATACTACAAATGTTGCGCGATCGCCTGAAAGAGTATATGAGGCTCAGCAGGAAACCCCCCTCCAGCGCCAAGCAGGAGCGACCAACTCTTCTCCCGAGCCACCCCAACTGAATGCACCCGATTTTACTTTGCCCCAGGGCAGTATCGTCAAAGTTCTGAACGAATCAAAACTGCCCTCCCAGCAGCGAGAGACTTGGACGCAGCTGCAAGTCTGCTCAAACCCTGAATTCTCCCGTACTTCTACATCTTCAACTGGCGATCGCCGGATATTAAAACCAGGAGACAATGCTTGGATTGCAAATACCGAACTCGATCGACGATTTAAGGAATTTTCAGGAGGGAACAATCCTTGTTCTACATCTCAGGCATTGCCAACACAGACAGACGGTGGAAATCAGGAGTCAGGAGGACAAGGCAATCGGTAAGAGAGTAGAGGAGACGTTACATATAACGTCTCCACAAAGCGATCGGTGAAGAAAGGGTGTGACTTGTGACTTGTGACTTGCCCCACACCCTTATCACCTCAGCCTCTAGCTCCCAGTTAAATAAACTATTAAACTAAGACAGTTGCATATTTGCGAGTATTTGATAGCGATCGTGGTTATTGATGTCCCAGTCTGACATTCCCTGCTTGAGTTTAGCAATCGAACGTCTTGCCAATGCTGGTAAAGATAACTTTGCCGTTTGGGTAGTGCAAGCCCCTTATCCTGGTGGATATGTGAAACATGATTGTGTTTTGTCCCCTAGATTGATGCAGGCTTGGCAAGCTTGGCAGGCAATGTTTGCGCCTCGCTCATCACCACCAATTTCTCCAGAGATAATTTCCCAGACCTTGGATTTAGTTCCAGAAATCGTTGCCTATCCTGGCGGAAAAACCAACGGACAAGGGGGTCGTCTGATGCAACATTTATGCATCAACCTTTGGCAGTGGATTTTTCAGGGACAAGTACAAATGAGTCTGGAGAAGAGTCAAGGGATTGCGATCGGACAAGGAAAACCATTACGGCTAAGAATAGATATTCGAGAGCCGGATCTCATCGCCTTGCCTTGGGAAATTATGCAGCCTCAGGCTGGAAAACCAGCTATCTCCCTACCTTCGCCACTGCAAGCGCCACAAGTCTTTTTCAGTCGCACGACTAACGATGTTGGTTCCCTGATTTCGCTACCACCCAGTCAGGGTTTAAATGTTTTGCTGGTTTTGGGACAAGACACCGAAGCCGGAAGCTTGCAGTTGGAAACAGAAGCAAAAATTCTCGAACAAACTCTGAGAAGCTTTCAACAACTTAAACCAATTGAAAGGAGAAATTTGGCAACGGTTCCCTGTCGGGTAGACACTTTGCTACAACCTACTCCTAAAGAATTAATCTCGCAGCTAGAAACTCAAGCTTACAATATTTTCTTTTATTCCGGTCATGGTTTGAGCGCTCCAAATGGAGGATTGTTGTTTTTACGCCCCGGCGTGGCGATTGACGGTACGGAGTTAGCCCATGTACTAGCACGTTCTCAAGTCAAACTGTGCGCGATTAATGCCTGTTGGGGAGCGCAACCCGCGTTTGATAACGGACAACCTTTACCGCGTAGCAGTTTAGCAGAAGTTTTGATTCATCACGGCGTACCAGCAGTACTGGGAATGCGGGATGAAATTGCCGATGAGGAAGCTTTAAGTTTTATTCAAGTTTTTACCCAGGCGTTAGCAGCAGGCTCGCCGATCGATCGTGCGGCGGCGATCGCCAGACAGCAACTACTAGCTGTTTATAAATATATTTCTCATGCTTGGACTCTACCCATCCTCTACATGCATCCAGAGTTTGATGGGGAGTTGCTCGGCGCACCCGCTCGTGACGAAATTACTCAGCTACCAGAAGATACGGTCGCGGGTACAGTATACCCACCAGTACGAGCGCAACTGCGTTCTACTTCTGCTCCAGAGCAAGTCTGGCATTTAGGTACGAGATTAGTAAGGGTAGGTCGTCTGGCAGAGAATGATATTGTAGTTCAAGAAGGCTGGGTCAGCCAAAGACATGCAGAAATCTATTGCCGTCAAGATCGCGGCGATACGACTTTTTTCTTACGAGATAATTCTCGTTTCGGGACTTTGCTGTCAAATCTACCCAGTAGCGATCGCTGGCAAAATGTATATCGTGAGGAAGTCCCGCTAAAATCGGGAATGAAGTTAAAGTTCGGCAGCCATAAGGGTCAAACCTACGAATTTATTGTTGAAGACTGAAGCTGAGCGAAGGAAGACAGAAGGTAGAGGGCAGAAAGAAGAAAAAATTGATATATTTTTGCGTAAAGCTCTGTCTTGAGAACTGCTGCCATACAACTCAGACCAAAGTAAATTTTTTATGGAGAAAAGTCAATGCACCAGCTAATTGTTAAATTTATTCAAGTGACGCAGCTCTGCGTAGCAACGGGTTGCCCGCTCGCCGATTTATGAGAATACCCTCTGTCTTCTCAAGCTGGAATTAATCCGCACTTCATGCAGTAAAGAGAGGGAAAAAGCAAGATGCTTTATGCAAAAACTGCAATTAAATACTGCAAAATTGCAGCAGAGATACTGCGATCCCCAATCTTATTTGCATAATTTATGTAGTTGCGGAAATGGCTGTTCAGGTGGTGTAGCTACTCATACAGCGTTTTTGCAGACACCCATGATGAATTGTACAATGACAAACGAATTCAAGTCTTCTGAAATTAACGAACGGCATCGGTTGTTGACTGAATTAGAGTTATTAGAAACACTACTTGCCTCTGAAACAGCAACTTATCCCTGGAACCCTGCTGAAGAAGCAGCAGAAGCATTCTTTCTCGAACAAGAACAGCAATTACAGCAAGAAGACTGGTGGGAAGAGGAACTCTCTGCCCATGCGCCAGATTTCCTCGCTAGCATGGAACATTTATGGGAGAAGACTCAGCCAACAACTGTGTCTGCTAGTGCCACAGACGAGCAGTCTCTTCAAATAACTTTGCAACAGCGATTTGCAGCTTACATGCCGACAGCTTGGTTGCAAGCGATCGCTCATAAAGCAACTGACATGTTAGCGACACAAAAATCTATGGCGCAACAATTGGTACAGTGCGTACAAGAATTATTACCGAATTGTTCGGAAGACGATCTGTTAATTCTCGCTCGTCCATATGCCTACAGTATGCGCAGTAGTATTGAGCCATCTACTACCGCGATCGAATCCACGCTCAATCGTTACGGTCAAGACTGGGAAGTGCGATCTGACATCGAACGCGCTCAAATCAGTTTGGCGATCGCTCGCTACGCTATATCTCAATTGCAAGCTGAGCGGGGCGAGGAGTGAGGGGCGAGATCTTAAAGAGCAATTAACTCAATCTAAAATTCAAAATTTTCTTAATCTGGTCTTCTAGGTGTCTTTTCCAAAAAGCGAGTGGCAAAGTTTTGCGATCGCGTTGGTGAGAGCATTCTGGCTTTGAGAATCGCTGCTGTTAAAAACGCATACGATAGAACGCCTACCACGACTAGGAGCAAACCGCTAAAAGCAGCGGTGGAGTTCCATAAAGCATGAAGTGCGGCTGCACTGACATATCCTACGGTCAAGATCTGCCAACGTTGACGCGGTTTGAGTACGCTTAAACCAATGAAATAACCAAAGTATCCGCTATCTGCCATATGTCCAGCAACTGCACCAATGATACGCGGAATCAGTAATTGCAATCCCACAATTTGACCAGCAGCTTGTCCGGCTGACATCGCCACGTTTTGAGCAATTTCTGGCACGTATTGCCACAACGTTTCGACCAAGGTAAAGCCTACAGCTGAGGCAGTTCCTAGTAGAATGCCGTCTAAAGGTTCCCAGACCCCAATCCATTCACGCCAAGGAGAAGCAAGTCGTCGTCCTAAAGCATATGCCCCCAGGACGGGTAAAGCTTTCAGAAACTCTTCCATTAAGCCAGCTCCGACGAACATCCGCAAGAATAATTCGGGAAAGCTAAGCGTTATAAGAGAGTTAGGTAAATCTCCTGGTAAGATGCGACGGAAGATAAAGATAAATAGGGGTAAGATAGGGCTAAATAAAATGAGTGCTGTAGCTGTGGCAGCAAGAATTGGGAGCCACCAAGGTTTAATTTTTCCACAAAGCCGATAGATAAAATAATAAGCAGCACTACTCAAGTAGGTAGCAACCAAGAGTTGATTGAAGCGAATCGCTTTTGGTTGACCGACAGTAGCAAACATTAATACGACAAATATAACTGTGAAAATACCAGGAATTAAATAAGCTTTGTGGGTTAAGTCTTTAGCCGTAGAGATAATCGGAAATAAGTGGGAGAAATTGACTTCCGCTTCAGTCAGAGGCGATACAGGTGGCGGGATAATACTGGATGGGTGAGGAGAATGAGATTCAAAAATGAATTCTGCGCCGCGATGCCGAAGGCGGTTTGCTTCGCGACCTTCGCCCAACGTGATGCGATCGCCTGGAACGAGTTCCCGACAGCCTTGCAAGCGCTGTCCATTGATAAAAGTACCGTTACTACTGTTCATATCACACACCTGCCACCGATTTTGAGGTTGGGGGTATAAAGTGGCATGATGGCGAGAAACCATACCGTACTGCTCCGATTCCAACACGATATCGCAAGCAAGGTCGCGCCCGATCGCCATTTCTCGCTCGGGTGAAAGGCTGTAACTGCGTGTCAGTCCAGCTTCTCCTGCATTCGGTAATAGCCGCAACCATCCTTCAGCAAGATGTTGTTCGGTCATATAGTATCGGTAATGAGAGGAGACGAGAGACAGGAGACAAGAGACGGAGAGAATCTGACAACTAAACATTCATATATTTGGAATCGAGGCTGTTTGCACTCGCGCTCTTGTTCTCAAGACCATCATTTTATACTTGAGTCCTGCAATTGCTAGATAAATTTAAGGACTTGTACCGATTGAATCTTCCAAACGAATGTCAGTACTTTCTGTCTTCTTCTATCTCCTCTGAATTCACTCGCTGTTTGCATTCCGCACGGCAGCAATAAACAAGAGGACTGTAGCTGGAATACTTACAGCAAGAATTACCGCTGTATTCAAGTTACCTAAATCGGGTTGACCAGAGGCTAGCTCGAACACGGAACCAACTGCTGCGATCGCCGTAATACAACAGCCGCCAAGAAATAAGCCGCTTTTGGGTGTCATTGCATTCATGGTAAATCTCCTCAAGCAACAGGTTTGACTGCACTCATGGAGAAGCCATGCTTTGCCAGTTCTTGGGTTAAAGCCAGCTTGTTTTCGACGCGATCAACGAAGACAATTCCGTTGAGATGGTCGATTTCGTGTTGAATACAGCGAGCCAGTAGATCTGTAGCTTGTAGCGATCGCGGATGCCCGTATTCATCCTTATAAGCAATTTCTACGGCTTGGGGGCGCGTCACGTTCAAATAAATGCCTGGGATACTCAAGCAACCTTCTTCTGCCACGCAGATATCGCTGCTGGTACGTTTGATCGTAGGATTGATCAGGATCAAGGGTGGGTTAGCAGCATTGTCTGGTTCGCAGTCAATGACGATGATTTGCTTGGATACAGCTACTTGTGGCGCAGCCAAACCGATGCCGTCAGCGCTATACATACTCTGTAGCATTTCTCGCGCCAACTGGCGAACTTCTACATCGACTTTGCTGATGCGTTTTGCAGGTTGACGCAGAGCGCGATCGCCCAAATAGCGGATATCTAAGGGAGGGTTTTTTAACTTTTTCTTTTCAACTGCGATTTCAGAAGCCATGTGAATCTACTCGCTACGGTCGGCTAATTTGCAAATTGTGACATTATTTCAATTTTACCAAGTAGAAGTCAGAAAAGGGACTAGTGACTGGTTGTCAGTTGTCAGGGAGCAGGGAGCGCACGAGCAGGGGGAATTACTTGCGACTTATTCTCACCCACTACACTATGTAAAAATCGGTAATTTTTCCCTTTGCATCTATAGCAATCCTATTTGATTCATGAACGTGGAACACGCTTCTAGCCTGCGGCAGGCTAGAAGCCTACTTTACAAATCATTTAGAACTGCTTGTTTTTACTAAAAAATTCGTTGCATTTACTTAGGTAAAATTTGGTAATACTAGACCACCATTGTCGCGATCGCTCTACAAAAGTCATTATGATTTCCCTTGAGGATAAACAATATTGTTGTCACGAGTAGAAATAGTTTCTTAGTATTTTTATGATATTTTCTTGCGCGTATAATTGCAAGTATTGAAATACCTCATTGCAAGATTTATTTTGAAGCCATTTTAGGATTAAAAACTTTCGTAGGGTAGGCAATGAATATTTGTCAAAGATTATATTTCATCTTTATTTGTACGTTTATTTGGGGAGAATTGATAGATGCACTGCGATCGCCATAAATTCAAAAACTCAATCTTTGATTTCAAGAGACGATCGTAACAATGCTGTCATCATTAGAGCGATCGCAAACAGTAGAACAGAGCGAACGAGATGACAGCGCTCGTCAAGCTGAGATTGTGATAAATAAGAAAAAGGAGATAGAAGCAAAATTAACGAAAATCAATCAGTGTTTATTAAATTTTCGTACCGATCCGATCGAAAATATCAATCAATTAACATCATTGTTAGGAGAATTATTGGGAGCGAGTTGCAAATTATATAGTTTTCTAGATAATGGAGGGCTTCGTGCAGTATGACAGTGGCAAACGCCGCCATCCGAATAAACCTACTCACAACAAAATACGCTCAATCTGAGCCTAGTATTCAGGCGCACAACATTAAAACATATATTGGTAAAGTCGTCTGCCAGCAACAAGTTGTTGGTTGTTTGTCTGCCTGGTACACGATCGAATACATGCCCGGCGAGATCGATTGCAAAATAATCGATGTTATTTCTTCTCGAAGCCTACAGATAGCAAGGCGGCGGAAGCTCTACTCATGACTCAGCCAGACTGGGCGCAAGATTTACAGGCAATGGCTCAGTCGGTGCAGGGAAAGCGATCGAAGCCTGTCAAGCCATGAAGCGATCCGGATCGAGCAGGAAATTTAATTATAGAGTTTCGTCTTACTCTTCCCCAAAACACCAAAGGAATACTAACAACAGCCCGCCCAAAAGTAACCAATGCGGTATATTTGCGTGCCTGATTAACTCTATGGGAGTTAGGACGAATATATTAGTCACCATCGATGCGGTAAACAGTAACAAGGTAATCAATAGGAGTGGAGGCACGATTGGGAACCAGGTAGAGAAGTTAGGAAAAAGTAAGTCGAAATTTCTACACTGCAAAGAACGCGAATAAACTTTATCGATCGCACGGTGAGAGATAAGATAAAAGAAGTAAAAATTTTGTCCTGGCTAGGCATTGACCCGTGCTATCTACCATAGCTGCTGACTTCAAGATTATTTTCGATCGCGACCCTGCTGCCCGTAATTGGCTAGAGGTACTGTTATGTTACCCTGGGTTACAGGCAATTGTCTTCCATCGGGTAGCGCATCAACTCTACAAACTGCGTCTTCCCTTCATTCCACGCTTTATTTCCGCGATCGCCCGATTTCTAACCGGGATTGAGATTCACCCTGGCGCGACGATTGGCAAGGGTTTTTTTATCGACCACGGTATGGGGGTCGTGATCGGCGAAACCGCGATCGTAGGTGATGACGTTCTGCTCTACCAAGGCGTGACTCTGGGCGGTACGGGGAAAGAAAGCGGCAAGCGTCACCCGACTGTGGGAAATAATGTCGTGGTGGGTGCGGGGGCAAAAGTCCTCGGTAATATCGAACTTGGCAGTAACGTCAGAATTGGAGCGGGTTCTGTTGTTTTACGCGATGTACCTTCTAATTGCACGGTTGTTGGTGTACCAGGTCGAATTATCTACCGTTCTGGGGCTAGAGTCGATCCGTTAGAACACGGTAGCTTACCTGACTCAGAAGCAGAGGTCATTCGCGCTCTCGTTGACAGAATTGAAGCGTTAGAACAACAGCTAGAAAAAGTACAACAGCAGCAAGCACACCAAGATTCTGTAGTTATGTCTCTTCCCGCTGCTGCTAGCTGTCAAATGAGAGATAAAGTGATCCAGCAGTTTTTAGATGGTGCGGGGATTTAAGGATTGACGGCTTGAGTAGACCAAGTGCGATCGCCCTCTAACCAAGTATAAATGGTACGGTTTTGAGGGTCGCCGCGCAATTCTAAGCGATCTACCTGAACTGGCTCCAAAAGCAGCAAACAAAAGTGCGGTAATGGCACTTCTGCGGATGGTGCTGGAGGATTGAAGGTGTCATCAGCAGCTCTCAGCTGCCCTGGATGCGCCCAAGCAAATTGCAGCCGTGCAGAGTCGCTCAACTCTTGCCAACTGGAGATACGGGCTTGCTGTAATTCTGGATCGGGAGAGTCGGAGGCGATCGCCTTTAGTGTACCAGTAATCCGAAATTGTTCGCGGGTTTTGGGAAAATACCAGCAAGCCTCTGCCCAAGGATGGGCTTCAATTTGGGCAAATTTTTCACTGCGAGTATCGCTGACAAACTTGAGGCGATCGCTGTTATCCAAAAATCCCCGGAATACAACTGTACGATTAGCAGGACGACCATCAAGCCGGACAGTCGCCAATTGGAGATAACGGGCATAAGGCAGACTGCGATTGAGGTGCAGCGCCCGTGCTAGGGGCGATCGCCAAGGAGCAAAAGAATTCGGAATTCGGAATTCGGAATTCGGAATTGTACGATCGCTACTCACTACTCGCAACTTGCTCCCTACTCGCTGCTCCCAGCTCGTCCCTGCTCCCTGCAAGATTCTCAGTTGTTGTCATAGCTGATGCAGCAGCATTAGGACTTTCAACCAGTTGGGGCGATCGCACGGCACTTAAGGCTGTCTTGATCACGACTGCTGTAGGTACGGCAACGATTACGCCCAGCAAACCGCCAACTCTAGCGCCTGTTAAGACGGAAATCAGTACCCATACGGGATTTAATCCAGTTACGCTACCAAGAATACGGGGAGCAACGATATTATCTAAGATCTGCTGAATGATGACAGATGCTACCAAGACTCTAGTACCTAGCCAGAAATCTTGCAGCGCTACTAATAAAGTGGTCAAAATAATTCCCACCGTACCGCCGAAGGGAACTAAAGCCATAAACCCGATCGTGATTCCAAACAGTAACCCAAACGGTACTTTCAGCCATAAGAAAATGGCAGTTAGGGCAGAACCCATACAAATACCGAAAATTAACTGTCCGATGAAGTAATTTTGAAAGCTCAACCGGATAGTTTGGGAAAAAGGCTGGCGAATGGGTGTTGGTAGCCAAGCGATTAAGCTTTGCCAGAGTTCGTCCCCATGCTGTAACAAATAAAATGTTAAAACCATGCCCAGCAGAAAATCGAGCAGGCTTGTCACCGTCACTACAGCTAGGTTGAGTGCTTGGACGGCGATCGCTTGTAATTGTCCCTTAACGCGATCGTTGATTTGTATGACTAAGGCATCGAGATTAATTGGATAACCCTGAGCCTCAGCCCAATCATTTAACAACACCAACTGATAGCGTCCTGAGTCTATCCATTCTGGCAAACGAGTTACGAGCTGCTGCGCCTGACTAATCACTCGAGGCACGAGGGTGACACCTAGCGCCAGTAAAATCGACAAAGCCAACAAAAAGACTAAAATAGCAACTTGTTCTCGCCTTGCGCCTTGCTGCTCCATCCAGCCTACCGGATAGTTCAACAAAAATGCTAGTAAAGAAGCACCGACTAAAATAACAATCAGCGAGTGGAAGTAATCAACGATGGAGGAGATTGCCCAAGCATTGAGTACGAGTAGTGGAGCCAATAGCGCGATCGCCAGAAGTCGCGTCAAAGGTGACATTGCTTGCCACCAACCTATAATAATGCGTTTCTGCATTTTCTCAGTTGCGGGAGCGAACTAAATCAAATGTCCCTTGCAGCCTATTATCCCTAACTCCGCTGTCATAACTCATCCCCCCAAGCTCGGATTCGATTACATCATATGAAAAAGCTTACAGTCTCAGAGCATTTAAATCGCGATCGCCTGCATTTATTTTTTCACCTCATCCCCATTATTGGCTTTTTTCCTTCGCTGTTGACTTTGTATCGTCATGAGGGAGCAGGGACGAGCTGGGAGCAGGGACGAGCTGGGGGAAAGAGAGCTGAGGGAGAGAAGAGAGCTGAGGGAGCTGAGGGGGAAAATACCTACCAACTACCAACTACCAACTACCAATTACCAATTACCAATTACCACAAAGAAAAACTCGCCGTCAGCCGTTTATCTATCACTCTAGCACTAAGCTGGTTGCTGGCATATTTCTTGTTGAGTGCTGGAGCAGAAGCTTCAGAGTTTTTAAATTTTCGTCTATTAATGTTAAATAGTTTACTGACATCTGGGTATTTTTTAGTCAGTGTGTGGTTAATGCTGCGACTAACTACTGGAAAGTCAGTGCGTCTACCTGGATTTTCGGCACTTGCAGATCGGACGCTCGACGAACGCTGAGGTTCAAAGACAACGCCAGCGGTAGAAAGTACGACTCTCTGGCTGGAATTCCGTAATAAGCCAGATGACGACTTTGTAGGATTTGCAGTAGACTCCAGGCAATATTCTCTAATTCGATCCCAGAGCCATGAAATTTACTGTTTCAGTAGCCAGCGTTACCCGTGCAGAGAATATGCCAATTGAGAAAGCGCAGCATATAGCTGTGCCTTTGTCCATTATCATGTTAAAAACTTATTAACTATTTTTGCTGACTAGTGTTAAGTGTGAGGAAGTTGTATCAGTGCAAAGAATATCAGGCTCAAAATCCAATTCTACAAGTAATTCCAAAAATTTTAGGCGCAGTAGTGCTATGAGTAGGACTGGGCGTTGGCTGTGGTTCTGGGTAATCATGAGTGGTGTCGCTGTGTTGTCAGCCACAGCAGGGGCGCTCTTAGCCTATACCATGTCAACCAAGCCGCTGATGCAAAGTCAGCTTAGCCCTGAGGAGCAAGCAATTTTCGGGACTCATGGCGATCGCTTAACGCGGGCTGGTTTTAAACTTTCGGAGCTGACCCGACCAGTTAATATTTTAGTTCTAGGTGTAAAAGTT
This sequence comes from Chroococcidiopsis cubana SAG 39.79, assembly GCF_003991895.1. Lineage (NCBI taxonomy): Bacteria > Bacillati > Cyanobacteriota > Cyanophyceae > Chroococcidiopsidales > Chroococcidiopsidaceae > Chroococcidiopsis > Chroococcidiopsis cubana. The sequence goes on along the minus strand of NZ_RSCK01000014.1, from coordinate 72,796 downwards.
CTCACTACAGACGTTAATACCCCTGCTGCCGAAATCAAAAAGCAAGGATATCATGCGTTAGTCAACTCCTTCGACGGCTTGACAGACACTATCCTTTTGCTACGATTTGACCCAGCAACCAAAAAAATCGCTGCCCTTTCTATTCCCAGAGATACCCGCACCAAGGTAGAAGGTCGAGGCATAGCGAAAATCAATGAAGCTAATCTCGTTGGTGGTCCAGCAGGCAGTGCTAAAGCTATTAGCGAATTACTAGATGGAGTGCCGATCGATCGCTACATTCGGATCAACGTCCAAGGAGTGGAAAAGCTGATCGATGCTTTGGGTGGCGTAACCGTTTACGTTCCCAAAGACATGAAATATCAAGATGATAGCCAGCATCTATATATTAATCTCAAAGCTGGCAAGCAGCATCTTGACGGCAACAAGACTCTTCAACTACTGCGCTATCGCCACGACGAAAATGGCGACATCGGACGGATTCAACGCCAGCAGCTCGTCATGCGGGCGCTAACAGAACAAACCTTGTCGCCGAATACGCTGACTCGGATGCCGCAGATTCTCTCTGTGGTTCAATCGCACCTCGATACGAATTTGTCGATGGATGAATTGGTAGCACTGGCAAATTTTGGCGTACAAACTAATCGATCCAACATCCAAATGTTGATGTTGCCTGGACGATTTAGTAATGCGGGAGAATATAGAGCTAGCTACTGGTTGCCAGACAGCGATCGCATTGCCAAGATGGCAACGCAGCATTTCGATGCCCCTCTGTCTGAATCCGAGCCAGTTGACTTCGATCCGGCGCGATTGAGAATTGCAATTTCCAATAGCACGGGTAGCGATCGCGCTGTCCGCTCTTTGGTCAAATCTCTTGCTGGTGCAGGCTATCGCAATGTATACATTACAAAATCGTGGTCTGAGCCATTAGACACAACTCACGTCGTTGCCCAGCAAGGCGATACTGAAAGTGCTACAACAATCCGCGACCTCTTAAACGTAGGCGAAGTCCGCGTTGAAAGCACGGGCAACCTTGGCTCTGACATTACTATTCAAGTTGGTAAAGATTGGCTGGAACAAAGTAGGGAGCAGGGACGAGCTGGGAGCAGCGAGTAGGGTGGGACAAGAGGGACAAGGAGGACAAGGAAGACAAGGGAGCAGAGAAAAATCCAAAATCTAAAATTCTCTAGCTACTAGTCACCAGCCACTAGTCACTCTCCCGACTCCCCAATTCCACAATCCACTCCTGCAAGATCGGATTCACCAATTCTGGTGCTTCGTCTTGGGGACAATGCCCGACTCCTTCTAAGGGAATAAACTTCTGTACTTGGGGATAGTTTGCTAGCTCTTGCCCCAACTCTACTGGTTCCCAAGGGTCTGCTGTTCCCCACAAGAAAATTGCCGGACAAGATAGCTGGGGCAACAAATCTTCTGGTAGCGGTCCTTGGGAATAGGCTGTGAAAGCAACAAAGACTGCTACAGCCCCAGCATCTTTCGCTGGAGCCATCAAAAGGTCTACTAACTCATCTGTTACTGCTTCAGGATGAGCGTAGGCTTGGAGCAAGATTTTTTTGACTGTTTTCGGTTTGGCAAGTTGTTGAAAGAAAAATTTTCCAACTGGCTGAACTGCTAATAATTTCTGAATCAGCGGCGCGCCGAAGCGTCGATGCCAAGGTAAGCTAATGCGCTTGCGATCGTGAAGCAAACGTAGGGAACAATTGAGCATCGCTACACCCATAGTTAGCTCGGGGGCGTACACTGCTGCTTGCATTGCCGCAATACAACCGACAGAATTACCAACGAAAACTGCTGGCTCTCTTACTACTTCGCGGCAAAAATCAGCAATTTGTTGTCCCCAAGTCTCAAACGAATATAGGATTTGTTCTCCTGGCTTGAATTCCCCTGGAATCGGTTTAGCAGAACCACCAAAACCGATGAGATCGATCGCGTACACCCTACAAGTCTGCGCCAGATCGGGAATATTCTTGCGCCAGTGCCACCAAGAAGCGCCAAAGCCATGTACCAGGATGACGGGAATACCAGTATCGCCTTGTTGTTGATAGCAAATCGAAAATCCCTGCCAAGTCCACGTTTTTACGGGTGGAAATGAGCTGGATGCAGTTAGAGGTGAGGCAGTCATGAATTTGAATAGCTGGTGACGGATGCTGTTTTTATTGTGACAAATCTTTACATTCTCATCTCTTAACTATCTGTAACTCCTATCTCCGCTTCTGATGTCAGCCACAGTTCCCGCACGTCGATCGCCCGCATTCCCGCACGGTGAGCAGCTTCTAAACCTGCATCGCTATCTTCATAAACGATACAATCTGTAGGCGTAACGCCCATGCGATCGGCAGCCAACAGAAAAATATCGGGTGCAGGCTTACCCCGTTCTACATCGTTAACAGTCACGATCGCATCAAATAAAGAATATAACCCGATTGCCTTTAGGGTAGGTTCTACCACGCGAATATCGCCGCCTGAAGCTACTGCTAGGGGAACTCTACCATAGTGACTGCGGGCAACATCTGCTACTGCTTCAATTTCTACGACTTGGTGCAGTAGATCCAAGAAGTATTTTTTCCGTGCGGGATTGACAGTATTAGCGTCTAAGGCATATCCAAAAGTATGATTTACGGTTTCGATCAATTCTAACGATGACATACCTCGGCGATCGTAAAGCCATTCCTGACTGAGATCGACACCCAAAGGACGCAGCGTTGCCAACCATGCTTGAATATGAGTGGGGATAGTATGCGCTAGAGTGCCGTCACAATCAAAAATTAAAGCGCTATAAGGTGGCGTTGGTACGAGACACGTATCTTGCATACTGCGTTTGACTGACCTACAAACCCTCTTGGGCTACACCGATTATCGCACCTCTACCACCAAAATTTGTCCCCGTCATTCCCCGATTAAAACGGCTAGCTGCGGCTCTGAGGGTAATATTAGGTAGCGGCACGTCGCCCACTTGTAAGACCAAATTGGCATTATCGGGATTGAGATAGAAGTTAGTAAAAGCACTAACTTCTGGACGCGCCGCCGCCACTTTTTTGACATATATAAATACTGGACGTGAGAGGGGTTGGTAACTACTATTGGCGATTGTTTCGGGACTTGGCTGAACGCAACCAGAGCCACTATCAATCGCTACCAGTTTCAATTTATCCTGATTTTTTAAGTAGTAAGCATAGCCAAAATAACCAAGAGCATTGGGATTAGCCGCAACTCCTTGTACTAAAGCGTCGTCGTTAGCATTTGATTTATAATCAGTGCGACTTTTACCTTCCTGCCCTACAGTTGCTAAGGTGAAGTAATCAACAGTTCCCGATTCAGCATCGGGACCGTAAAGCTGTAACGGTTGATTTGGAAAACTACCACGAACTTGGTTCCAATTATTAATCTTACCCTGAGCCGCAGGCTCCCACATTTGTCTTAATTCTCCAGTTTTAAGGCAACTGACAAAATTATTTTGGGGATTCACTACAACTGCCAAACCATCAAAGGCAATCGGTAATTCTGTATATTCAACTTTATTTTGCTGGCACAACTCCATCTCTTGCATGTTAATGGGACGAGATGCACCAGTGATATCCGTTTCTCCAGCACAGAATTTTTTGAAACCGCCACCAGTACCGGATATGCCTACATTTACTTTTACGTCTGGATTATCCTGAGTAAATGCTGCTGCCATTGCCTGAGAGATAGGGAACACCGTACTGGAACCGTCGATAACTACGCTACCCGATAATCTATTCGTGGTTATATTTCTTTGAGCTACATTTAACGCTTGGGGAAAATCCACAGCCGTATCAGTTGTTTGAGTATTCGTACAACCAAATAAGCCCAACATGAAACTCATGACACTTACAGATGCCAGTTTGTATTGCTGCAACATATTTTTTCTGATTAGCGCTGTTTGATAATTAATAATTGGTAAGTCAGTCAAGCAACAAGAGATAAAATGCTAACTTCTGACTTCCAACTTGCGACTTATAAGTTATCTTGCTGCTTGAACTGTTTCTGGTTTCAATTTCAAGTCATTACCAGTATCGGGAATAAGCCTTTGCAAAATTTGAGCGATCGCAGGTAAGAATATCACCATTACCAACACGCCAATTCCATTGAAAAGAATCTGTGCGTTAGCCACTTGACGACCGACACCCGCACCACCAGAAAATGAAAGTACCAGTTGTACTAACAAGGGCGCAAAAATAATTCCTAAAATGGCACTAACTAAATTGAATCCGAAATGAAACGCTCCTGTGCGTAATGCCGGACGACCGCGCCCGATTGTAGCAATTAACGTATCGGCGCAAGTCCCGACTTCTGCACCTAGCATGATGGCAACTCCCGCAGGTAGGGAAATTAGACCGGAGCTTGCTAAGGTAATCACGATCGCTACGGTAGCGGAAGAAGACTGAATAATTACGGTAAATAATGCGCCAACAGCAGCACCTAAAATCGGATTATTACCCAAGGTTTCCATCAAATCGATGAAGGGTTCGTAGGTGCGGAAAGGTTTCATCGCTTCATCGATCGCTTCTAATCCATAAAACATCAAACCAAATCCTAGCAGTACGATACCAAGATTTTTCCAGGTCTTTGTTTTCTCCAAAAATAACAATAATAACCCCGCAAACATCAGTAGGGGAATGTACTGTTCGATGTCCAAAGAAATGATTTGCGCTCCTACCGCAGTGCCGATATTTGCCCCTAAAACCACCCCCAATGATTGTACAAAAGTCAAGACTCCTGCACTCACCATCGCAATCGTCATGATGATTGTGACAGAGGAGGATTCAAGTAGCGTGGTGGCTATAGCTCCCGTAACTACACCTGCAAAGCGGTTTGTGGTGCATTTACTCAAAAAACCTCTCATCCGTTCCGTACCCATGTCCTCTAGCCCTTCGGAGAGACGGGTAACGCCATAGATAAACAGTACTAAACCTGCTAACGCACCCATACCCATTGCGAAGAAGTCTATTAACTCTTCTTTTTCCTCGGCTGCGGCTGGTTCTGGTTTAGCAGCAGGAGCCTGAGCTATTACAAATTGAGTTGAGTTATTTTCAGGTCGGAGCGGAGTTTGAGCTTGAGCGGTTGTTTGTGCGATCGGAAAGTCATGCGAGCGGTTGAAGGGAGAAGGCGCGATCGCGAGGGCTGCTACTAGCAAGCTGAGACTAAAATACTTAAGTACTCTACTCTTAATGTTTTTGAATCTATACATTTTTCTGATGGTGCAACTATACAACAAAAATATATCGATTGAATTTTTATTGCGTGTATAGAAGCCAACATTGAGTCAGATATTTTATCACTTGAAAAAGACAGAAAGCAATTTTGACGACAGATTTTTGGTTACAATTTAGTTAAAACCAAATTAATCACGGGTTAAACCACAAAGAGTTCAATTGATACTGAGAAAGTCTCAGATTGCAACAAATAAGCTAGCTCATATTTTAAGTTAATGAGCATTAGGTAAGTAATTGGCATTTGTGAGAATGAGTCAAGCTTTTATCAGCGTTAATTTTTAAGTATCCTGGTTATCTTTATATTTCTGATTTCGTACAGGTCGGCTCAATATCAAAGCCAAGATAATAATAACTGTGCCATTTTCTAGTTCCAGTCAACGCTTGACTAGACCAAACGGTGAGATGAAGACCTTCAAAACTCGCACAAGAACGAAACGATTCTTCTATACCATCGCTATCTAAATCGCCTACTACTTTTAACCCAACTCTATGAAGTTGGTTACTTGAGGTCAAAATACCAATTGCAGGTACGCTCAGATGAGAGCGATTATTCAGTAGCGATAGCCGATAAGATTTTCCAGAGACATTGTGTGGTTTTGATATCTCACTACACTGGCGATCGCTTACTGATACAACCGTTCCACTAACTACTTTCTGTGGAACAGACAGAAGTACGAGATTGACTTGACTACCAATATTGAGACTTGTCGCGGACGTGATGAGACAAACTAAATTTTCTTTCGCTACCACAATGCCGAGTTTTCGATCCAGCGAACCAGCCATAGCAAATTGCGAGTCGAAAACAAGCATGAAGCCAGCCACAATTGGAAAAACTCGCTTCATTTCAATTTGAAAACTCAATTAATCTTTCGCTAACCTTGATTTTTCAATGAACCCTACCCGCACCAAGATACAATTCTGCGACTTTGGGATCGTTGAGCAACTCATTCCCAGGACCGGAAAAGCGATCGCGTCCCGTGTCTAATACATAACCCCGATGTGCCATTGCCAAAGCTCTACGAGCATTCTGTTCCACTAAGACAATTGCTGTTCCACCTTGGTTAATTTGTTGAATTTGTTCAAAGACACTCGCTACCAATACGGGAGATAAGGCAGCACTCGGTTCGTCAAGTAATAATAAACTCGGTTCTAGCATCAAAGCTTTACCCATCGCGAGCATTTGACGTTCTCCCCCAGAGAGGGTTCCAGCTTTTTGCCGTCTGCGGGTGGCTAGAACCGGGAAAGTCCCATAAATTCTATCTTTTAAAGGAGCTAATGCAGTTTTGCGAATGTATGCTCCCATTTCCAAATTTTCTTCTACGCTCAAAGAGGCGAAGACGTTAGAAATTTGCGGTACATAACACATTCCCATCTGCACGATTTGATTTGACTTCAAACCAGTGATACTGCGATTTTTAAACGTAACTTTGCCTCGATGGGGGCTGAGTAATCCAAAAATCGTCTTAGCTAGAGTCGATTTTCCCGCACCGTTGGGACCAATCACCGCTACGATTTCTCCAGGAAAAATCCGAAAATTAACACCTTGGAGAATATCTAGGTCTTTGACGTACCCAGCCCAAACATCTTCAACTTCTAACAGAGGAGCAGAACTGTACATACCTCAAGGTTGGCTCTCAGCAATTAGCATTTAGCTTATCCCAGATTATGACTCAGCAAGTGCGATCGCTACCATTTACATCTGCCCTCTGCTAGCTAAGGAGTTTTCTGCAAGTCTGGTCTTTCTTCTGGGACAATCGCCCCCTCCACAGGACAAACTTGAATGCAGATGCCGCAGTCTATACAAGTCGTAAAATCGATCCAGTACCATTCTGTCCCCTGAATATTTTTCCCTGGACCTGGATGAATACATGCTACAGGACAGGCATCAACGCAATCCGCAACACCTTCGCAAACTTCAGTAACAATTGTGTGTGACATAGAGCGTTCCCTTAAAATGTTTCGATTTGCAGCGCTAATGCTTGTTTTTGTACTCTAACAAAAAATTCTGTTGTCGTTAATTTTTATTACATTCTCACTCATTTAATTTTAACGAGTAACGATTAAGTATTGTCTCTGTAACTGTAACTGGCAATCTCTAAGATACTTAAACCAACAAAACATACACAGAATCATCTGACTGATATTCTACTCGATGTAATGTATAATAAACTACATTCAATCCGTAAATCTGGGCATCTTTCGTGTAGTGCAATCCAGCTTTCTCCATCACGCACCGGGAAGCTAAATGGTGTGGCAGCGTCAACGCTACAATTTTGTCTAATTGCACTTGCTCAAATCCGTACCTCAAACTAGCTTTTGTTGCTTCAGTTGCTAGCCCTTGATTCCAGTATGCCCGATCGAGACGGTAAAGAACTTCTACTTCATGGCTATCGGGCAAGCAGTTGAGTCCGCACTGTCCGATTAATTTATGGTTGACGCGATCGCAAATTGCCCAAACGCCAAACCCGTGTTGCTGCCAATGGTAGGTAAAGTAGTTATAGGCTGCTTGAGCTGCTTCCCTTACTTGCTCCAGCGGTACGCTCCCCTTGGGAGAGTAACGGGTATATTCTGGATCGGCAAAAATTCGCACGTAATCTTCTAAATCTCTCTCAGTAAAACACCTCAGTCGCAGTCGAGCAGTTTCAATTGCAGGCATCACTGTTTATCGCATCTCTACACATCTTGTAATATAAAAAAGCTTCTCCGAAGCGATCGCACTGTCGTAAACTAAGCTTTGCTTACTAATCAGTTATCAGTTATCAGTTGTCAGTTATCAGTTATCAGTGAACAGGAGTTAGGAGCAGGAGCCAGACTTTTCAAGTTCTTTCTCCCCCAGCCTCCCCAGCTTCCCCAGCTCCCTCAGCTCTCTTTCCCCTCACCCCCCATCATAAATTTTTCTTTAAAACAGGCAAACTCCTATCGGAAAACAGGGGTTTTATGGCAGGATCTGTATAGTAGGCGAACTATGACATTTTGACGACAGGAAAACAAAAATGGCGCTTCAACTTGGCGATACAGTACCTAACTTTACCCAGTCCTCTTCATTTGGGGATATCGATTTTTACGAATGGGCTGGTGATAGCTGGGTAGTGCTTTTCTCTCACCCTGCTGACTATACCCCTGTTTGCACGACAGAATTAGGCGAAGTCTCAAAACTGAAGCCTGAATTTGATAAGCGGAATGTAAAAGTGATTGCTTTGAGCGTTGATGATGCTGAATCTCACAAAGGTTGGATTGGCGATATCAATGAAACTCAATCCACAACCGTTGACTATCCGATTTTGGCAGATCCCGACAAAAAAGTCTCTGATTTGTATGGCATGATCCACCCGAACGCCAATGCTAAAGTTACCGTTCGTTCGGTTTTTGTGATTGACCCCGCCAAAAAATTGCGCTTGACTATCACTTACCCACCTAGCACTGGTCGTAACTTTGAAGAAATCTTGCGGGTGATCGATTCTCTGCAACTAACTGATAACTACAGCGTTGCTACGCCAGTGAACTGGAAAGATGGAGATGATGTAATTGTCGTACCTTCTATGTCAACTGAAGAGGCGAAGCAAAAATTCCCTAAAGGAATTCAGGAAGTTAAGCCATATTTACGGGTAACTCCTCAGCCCAATAAATAAATTCGAGAGTTCGAGAATTCCGATTGATGTAGAGACGTTACATGTAACGTCTCTACTAATTTATGTGCGCAGCTTATTGATAGAATGCTACATCTATCGCTTTGGAGAGGGAAAACACCTTGCAAAGCCTACTACGCATATCAAAAATCATCGACACGATGAACGAATGGATTGGACGCTTCACGGCTGGCTTCGTCCTGCTCATGGTACTCGTCGGAGTCTGGAACGTCGTCGGTCGCTATCTAGGACGGGCAGTAGGACAAAACTTGAGTTCTAACGCTTTAATTGAAGCTCAATGGTATTTATTCGATCTTGTATTTCTTTTGGGTGCTGCCTACACCCTCAAATATAACGATCACGTCCGAGTAGATATTTTCCATCGTAACTGGTCGCCCAAACTCAGAGCCTTGACCGATCTCTTAGGCACAATATTATTTCTGATTCCTTTTTGCATCATCGTGCTGGTTGTTTCTTGGGACACCATTCTTGTCTCTTGGAGAATTGGCGAAACTTCTCCCGATCCTGGTGGATTACTCCGCTACCCAATCAAAACGATGATTATCGTTAGTTTGGTGTTACTGATTTTTCAAGGGATTTCTGAAGCCATCAAAAACTTAGCTATTATCACCAATCGAATGCAGCAGGAGGAACAGAGTGATAACCCTGGAACTGGACTATGAGTGGTTGGGTCCCTTGATGTTTGCAGGGGCGCTGGTACTGCTTTCTTTCGGCTACCCAGTTGCATTTGCTTTAGGTGGAGTAGCAATTTTATTTGGCTTGCTAGGTATTAGTTTGGGTGTATTCGACCCGATTTTTCTCACGGCTATGCCTCAGCGGATTTTTGGCATCATGGCTAATTACACGCTGCTGGCAATTCCCTATTTCATCTTTCTGGGTTCGATGCTGGAAAAGTCGGGTATCGCTGAGAATCTGCTGGAAACAATGGGAATTCTCTTGGGGCGATTGCGTGGAGGTTTGGCTTTAGCAGTCGTGGTTGTGGGGGCGCTACTAGCGGCAACAACGGGTGTAGTCGCTGCAACCGTAGTAGCAATGGGTCTAATTTCCCTCCCAATCATGCTGCGATACGGTTACGATAAACGATTAGCTACTGGCGTAATTGCTGCTTCTGGGACGTTGGGACAGATTATTCCTCCTAGCGTAGTGTTAGTCGTATTAGGCGATCAGTTGGGCGTTTCCGTTGGAGATCTATTTATTGGTTCCGTCATTCCTGGTTTGATGATGGCAGGAGCATTTGCCATACACGTTGTAGTTGTAGCGTTCCTCAAGCCAGAAGTAGCCCCAGCTTTACCAGAAGATGTCAGGGCAGCAGCAGGAAAAAATTTGGGTAAACGAGTTGTACAGGTGATGATCCCGCCCTTGCTGTTGATTTTATTAGTGTTAGGTAGTATCTTCTTTGGCATTGCCACGCCAACAGAAGCAGGTGCAGTAGGATGCTTGGGCGCAATAGTACTAGCTGGTTTTAACCGTCAGTTGAGTTGGCGATCGCTCTGGCAAGTTTGCGACGTTACCCTGCGAATTACCAGCATGGTCATTTTTATTTTAATTGGCTCGACCGCTTTTAGTTTGGTATTTCGCGGCTTAAACGGCGATCGCTTCATGTTTGACGTTCTGACTAATCTACCTGGCGGCGAAATCGGCTTTTTGTTCGTCAGTATGCTGGTGGTGTTTATCCTCGGCTTTTTTATCGATTTCTTCGAGATTGCCTTTATCGTCGTACCTCTATTTGTTCCCGTAGCGCAGAAATTAGGCTTGAATCTCATTTGGTATGGCGTGGTATTAGGAGCTAACTTACAAACATCCTTTCTCACTCCGCCTTTCGGCTTTGCTCTGTTCTATCTACGGGGTGTTGCTCCCCGCGAAGTTACTACTGGAGATATTTATCGCGGTGTGGTTCCGTTTATCATCCTGCAACTACTCGTTTTATTGGCGATTATCGTCTTCCCTGGAATTGTTAGTTTTCTTCCCTCACTGATTCGCTGAACTCGTATCTGTCTGAGAGTCCGTGCGGCTAAGAATTCTATTCACTGAGGCTGAGTCTGAGGCGATCGCCTTGACTTCAAACAAGTTTAATCCAACCAAAATTACAATAACTCCACCACAGTCGCAGGATAATTAAGATAGAAACACTATTTTCATTTGAGTTATTACAGCCAATGGATAAAAATCTAGCAGCTGTCTATCTGCTAATCTTGTTAGTCCTGCTGGGCGGAACGGCACTGGCTATCTTTCGCCAAGTCTTTAAAACGCGCCGCGTTGAAGGTACTCTGGCACAACTGCAAAAAAAGTTGTCTCAAGCCCAAGGCACGGCTGAAGAGCATTACGAGTTGGGTGGAATTTATTTAGATAAAAAACTTTACACCCAGGCGATCGCCAATTTCCAAAAAGCACTCAAAGCAGCGGAGCAAGAAGAGCAAAACCCAGAAAATCTAGCTCTCATCTACAACGGCTTGGGTTATGCTTATTTTGCTCAAGACCAATACGACTTGGCAATTCGCAACTACAAAGAAGCCTTGAGATTATATCCAAGCTATACTACAGCGCTTAATAACGTCGGTCACGCCTACGAACGAAAGAACTTGACTACCCAAGCACTACAAGCTTACGAGCAAGTATTAGAGTCAGAACCAAAAAACAGTACGGCAAAACGACGGGCTGCATCTCTTCGCAAGCGGGTTGCTTAGCGAAGAATAGGGTGCGTTCAATAACGCACCCTAAGCTTTTTAACCCCCCCTCCCTCAAATTAAGCTTCTTTGTTGAAAAAGCCTTGAATTTGTCTGATTGCAGCAGGAGCAATGTTAAATAGCGCCCAGCTAGCAGCAGCGATTACTGGTAGCAGAACAAAAGCAACGCGCAGATCGATGTCCATATGTCTTCCTCTCTTAAATAGAGTTTAAAGATTTTTGAAATTTTCTCATCTTTAATTGTTAGCCGAAAACGACAAATTGACTAGTCCTTTTCAAAAGTCAAAAGTTAAAAGTCAAAAGTTAAAACAAACTGCTTCCTAGTCTCCCTAGTCTCCCTAGTCTCCCTAGTCTCCCTAGTCTCCCTTGTCCCTTGTCTCCCCCCTCTCCCTTGTCTCCCTTGTCCCTAGTCTCGGTAAAATCCTAGATCGGTTCCCTTCCCTGCATGGACGAGGGCGAGTTTTTCGTAGCGACGAGCGTGTTCGATCAATTCTGCGGCTTCGGCTTGGGAGACTTCCCGTAAAATTTTGGCAGGTACTCCGACAACAAGCGATCGCGGTGGTACATCTTTACTCACAACTGCTCCCGCTCCCACAATGCTTCCCGCTCCGACTCTAACACCATCTAAAATTACTGCGCCAATACCGATTAAACTGCCCCGCTCGACGTAAGCTGAATGCACGACCGCCCGATGTCCTACCGTAACATAATCTTCCAAAACAGTCGGTTTTCCAGGATCGCCGTGTAAGATAGCGCCATCTTGAATATTAGTACATTCACCAATTTCAATCCTTTCGACATCGCCGCGCACCACGGCTCCGTACCAAATACTCGCACCTTTTGCCAGCTTGACAGCGCCCATGACGACAGCATTAGCTGCAACAAAGGCAGCCGGGGAAAGATCGGGAATTGACCAGTAGGATTGGGCAGACACGATAGAATGTTCTATATGATGATTAAGAATCATCGTTTAGCTTAAAACCTTAAGATTCCAAATCTATAATGGTGTAGCTATTCTATACAAAAAATCGCAATGTGATAGTCTTTAGGAGGCGGTGGTGGGTCTAAAAAGCTCTAGTTGGTCGCAAAAACAGAATCGAATCAACGGCAGTGGTAGACAAGTCAGTATTCTGGTTTACGCCTCATGATCAATCCAGGCTTGCAGTACCCAATATTTGGTCCAGAAATTCCGTGTCCCCACTGTCGCCAACCGATCCCGGCGCTAACGTTGACGGATACTTATTTATGTCCGCGTCATGGGGCTTTTGAAGCCGATCCGAAAACAGGTGAATTGATTCATCTCCAGTCAGGTCGCCACTGGCGGCGTTGGAATAACGAGTGGTACAGACAACATACCCACCCAGACGGTATTAGGTTTGAAATTCACGAAGCACTGGATAGGCTGTATACACAGGGTTATCGCGCCACGCGGGTGATTATCGCTCGTCGCTATCAAGACTTAATTAGCGGTTACTTGGAGCGCAGTACCCCCTGGAAAGGGCAGTCCGACCAAACCAAACCCAGACTTTACGGCTTACCCGTAGAATTTAGCCCCGATCCTTTAGATGAACCCTGCTGGGAAGTCATTAATTTCGATCTAGAGAAAGAACCAGGAGTCCCCGTTCGCTATCCCTACTTCCGGTTATTTGAGTGAATAGGGAGTCGGGAGTCGGAAGTAGGGAGTAGGGGAAGAAAGTAGTTTTACATCCCCCTTGTCCTCCTTGTCCCCCTTGTCCTCTTTCCCTCGCCCCTCGCCCCTCGCCCCTCGCCCCTCGTCCCTAGTCATGCACCACGTCTCCATTCGGACTGCAAATATTCATAAAGCGATCGCCTTTTACGAGCAGTTAGGATTTACTGTGTGCGATCGCTTTACCACGGGTTACACTCTGGCTTGCTGGATGGAAGGATTAGGAGGGCGGATTGAATTAATTCAAATTCCCCAGCCGCGCCCCGCCCCAGATGCGTTTGGTGACGAGCATTACGTAGGTTATTACCATCTATCGTTTGATTTGACCGATACTGCTACCGATTTACCAAGTTGGTTAACTTCTGTAAAGGATCGATTTGCCCAAGCTGCTGAAACCCAACCAGAACAGTATCAACCCTTAAAAGTCTTATTAGAACCCACGCAACAACAAATCGGCGATCGCGTTTATGAAGTCGCATTTATCGCCGATACTGATAGTTTACCCTTAGAATTTATTCGGACTTTACCCAAACTACAATCGGTCTAAGCCTCAAGCTAGCGCCAAAGTAGGAACGCTAGTTGCAGTACTACGCTTGTGGTCTGGATCGTAGAAGGGAAGAGATTTGATGCTGGTAGGGATGGTTTGCCCGTGAATTTCTACAGTCATTTTGGGGGTGAGGGAAGTTGTCGCTTGGGCGTAGTTGGACGATACACAGGCGATCGCAATATAATTTTGACCTGCGGGCGACCAACAGCCGCTCGTTACCTGACCGATTGTTTGTTCTCCTACGCGGACGGGGAACTTCGTCCGCCAAGGGGTACGCAAATCTTGTAAAAACAAAGATTGTTCGCCGTAAGTTTGATGGAGAAACTGGCGATCTAACTCCAATCCTACCAACTGTCGCTGTACCCCTTGTTCCTTTTCTTTCAGCAATGCTTCCCGACCGATGAAACTTGCCTTGCTAAAGTCTACAGTCCAAGCCAAGCTGACTTCTAGGGGAGACAATTTTTCTGCGTCGGTTTGAGCTTGACGGGAGGGAATGTAATCGTATTCGTACCAAATTAGACCAGCTTCAATTCTTGCCAAGTCCAGCGCGTAGAAACCAGCAGGCTGAATACCTTCCGAGCTTCCTGCTTCCATCAAAATATCCCACAGGGCGATCGCATCTTTAGCATCAGACCAGACTTCATAACCGAGATCGCCTGTATAACCCGTGCGGGAAATCACCACCGGGATATCGCGAATTTTTGTCTCGACGAAATTGAAATACTTTAGCCCATCTAAGTTAGTAGCAGCAACTTGATTTAGGATAGTGCGGGATTTCGGTCCTTGTAAGGGTAGGGTGTTAGTTGTCAGGGTTTTGTCTTGAATCTCGACTCGCAAGCCTGTGGCATTTGCCTGCACCCAATCTAAAGTTGGAGTATTGGTCGTCAATTGAAACGTTGTTTCGTCAAAACGATAAACTGTACCATCGTCGAGCAACTTACCCTCAGCATCGCACAGAGCTGTATACATAACTTGCCCGATTTTGCACTTATTAATATTGCGCGTAATCAAGCGATCCAGTAACAAAGCTGCATCTGCACCGCGAATGAGATAGACGTACAGTGGAAAGAAATCAAACAAAGCAGCCGTATTGCGAATTGCTAAATACTCAGGCATTATCGAGAAGTTATAAGTGTCTGCCATGATGTAACCTTCCCAGGACTGCCATTTCCGAGACTTACATAGTGCTGCGACTCTAGGATATACGGGTGTTGGTTTTAACATAGGTTTTCAGTAAGTAGTGAGTAGTGTGAAGAAGTGGCAAGTGGGGAGTGAGAGAATTTTTTGACTTTTAACTTTTAACTTTTGACTTTTGATTCCCGACTCCCGCTTCTATTGCAGGTTGGAGGAAATGGGGTGATTCGCTCAGCATTGTTCCTAGACGTTTGATTTTTTCGACGAGGGCAACTGTGCGATCGAAGGTGACTAGGGGATTAATCAGGGTAAATTTTAGATATGCCTTGCCTTGGATTTCGGTCTGACCGATGACGGCTTTACCTGTCTGTAATAAGGCTTGTTTGATGCCCAAATTTACAGCATTGGTGGAGCGATATCGAAAGACAACAGTACTCATTTCGGGGCTGACTGCTAGTTCTAGCTGCGGATCTTGCTCGATGTGTGCCGCAATTTGCTGAGTGATTTCAATGCCGCGATCGACAACGCCAGCAAAGAATTCTCGCCCGAGGGCGCGAAAGGCAATATATGGTTTGACTGCATCAAACCGACGAGTGGTCTGAATTGATTTTGTCACTAAATCGGGAATGCCTTCGTCTTCGTTATGCTCTGGATTTAGGTAAGCAACATTCAGCCGCATCAACTCAAAGCGAGATTTATCTTTGAGTAAGAACAGACTACAGGGAATCGGTTGATAGAAGAGTTTGTGAAAATCGATCGTGATAGAATCTGCTTGGTGAATGCCAGCTAGTTTCTGGCGATGGCGATCGCTGAGCATTAACGCTCCACCATAGGCAGCATCGACGTGCAACCAGGTGTTGTGTTCGTGGGCGATCGCAGTCATTTCGGCGATCGGGTCGATACTACCGAAATCTGTCGTCCCAGCTGTTGCGACAATGCAAATTGGAATCAAATCTTGGCGATCGATATCTTCTAAGCACTGCACCAAATGTTGAGAACAGAGGCGATAGTTCTTGTCAACTTTGACGCGCACGACTGCATTCATCCCTAAGCCTAAAATCGCTGCCGATTGTTGAACGCTAAAGTGTGCTACCTCCGAACAGAGAATCCGAAATCGCCCTGCTAAGTTTGGCAACCCGTGCAGCTGACTTGTAAATCCACGTTGCTGCAAAGCATAATCCCGCGCTAGCATAAACGCCATAAAATTTGACTGCGTGCCACCACTGGTAAGAGTGCCATCAGCGTTGGCATCGTAACCATACAACTGACACATAAAGTTAATCAAATTCTGCTCTAGTAGCGTCGCTGCACCGCTCTGATCCCAAGAGTCCATCGACTGATTAAATGCCGAGATCAGCATTTCTGCTGCTAGAGAGGGAATTAAAACTGGGCAGTGCAAGTGAGCCACGCAATCGGGATGATGTACGGCGATCGAATGGCTGAAGATCGCCTCTACAGCTTCTTGTAAAACTTGCTGAGTCGGGATTCCTTGCTCTGGCAGAATCTTTTGAGTGAGAAACTCGCTGAGAGTTGCGGGAGATAAGCCACTGAAAACTCGTTCTTGCTGGCTCAGGCAGTCCTGAATTAACTTCTGAGTTTGCTGTACAGTTTGAGCGTATTGGGCTAAGCTTTCAGGATTGTGATTGAGAAAATGCTGTAAGTCCATTTTTGATTAAATGTTCTCCTGGGCAACAGCTGCAACTGCATCTCGGAAAATTTGACAGACATCATCAATCTGTGGTGCTTCGATAATCAGAGGTGGTAGAAAGCGCACGACGCTGGAATTACGACCACCTAGTTCGATAATTAAACCGCGATCGAGACACTCAGCTTGAAGTTGGCGACCCAGGTGTCTGACTTGTGCGGATAGTTCTACTCCCACCATTAGCCCCCGTCCCCGCACGTCGGCAATCAAGTGGGAAAATTCGGCTTGGATTTGCCATAACTGCATCTGAAAATGCATCCCCATTTGCTCAACATAGCTAGCGAGTTGATTTTCACGGATGTAGCGAATGGTGGCGAGTCCAGTCGCCATTGCAAGTTGATTGCCTCGGAAAGTGCCTGCGTGTGCGCCTGGTTGCCAAACATCTAATTCATCTTTGTAAAGAATGACTGCTAGCGGTAAGCTACCCCCAACTGCTTTGGATAGAACGATAACATCAGGTATGATTCCAGAACGTTCAAAGGCGTAAAGCGTCCCTGTTCTACCTAGACCAGTCTGAACTTCATCCGCAATTAAGGGAATGTTTCGTTCTCGCGTAATTCTGCGTACCTCTCGCACCCAAGCGTCCGGTGCTGGAATTACACCACCTTCACCTTGAACGATTTCCATGACTAAACCAGCTAGGGGAAGAATGCCACCCTCTGGATCGCCCAAGGTTGTCTCTAGGTATTGGCTACACTGTTGATAATCTTGCTCGCAGTCGCCCGTACCGATAGGATAGCGATGATGATAAGGGTAGGGGAAGAAATGAACATCTGGCATTAACCCTGGAACTTGCATTTTGGGACCTAAACTTCCCATCAGTGCCAAAGAACCGTGAGTCATGCCGTGGTAGCCACCGCGAAAAGCACCAACTGCCCGTCTACCTGTTGCCGTTTTGACTAACTTGAGTGCAGCTTCAACGGCATCGGAACCGGAGGGACCGCAGAATTGAATTTTGGCATTTTTGCTAAATTCTGCTGGCAAGGACTCGAATAACTCGGAAACAAACTCATCCTTAATTGGCGTGATCAGATCCAATGTCTGCATGGGCAGATCGTTATTGAGTGCGTCGTAGATTGCTTGCTTGACAGCTGGGTGGTTGTGTCCTAGAGGTAATGCACCCGCGCAAGCTAAGCAGTCGATGTATGTTTTGCCATCTACGTCTTTAACGTAAATGCCCTTAGCTTCTGATATTGCTAACCCCAAGTTTCGAGCGTATGTTCGCGCGTTTGATTCGCGGCGAGCTTGCCTTTCTAAAATGGGAGTCGATCGCTTAATAATAGTTACCATGAATAGTCCTGAGTAATTTGTGAATGAGTTAAGTCAAGAGAAATAACATAGCTTGCAATGCACAGAACTCGCTTGAGATAGCTACGTTATAAGAGCTATACCAGAGCTAAAGAAGTCATCTGAACATGTTTAATCCTACTGAGTTGAGTACAAGAAACTATTTCTACAGCTCTTAGCTGTCAAAGATATTTTTTTTCACCATGCCTTTTACCTATGTTTGGCAAAACTTCAAACTGGAGATATCTCATGCACTACTTCAAAATAGTTAAATTCAGATGAAAAGCCAGGCATATAGCTTTCTAAAATCACTGAATATATATCGATAGGAAATGAAGGATAGCAGATGATTTCTACATATATTTATCAGGTTTTTACTCAATACATAATATAGATATTCAAGCAACAAAGAGTCACTTGTTTTCGATCTTATTTATGTTATTTGAGTTGACCGAGTTTAGAATTTCTTATCGCAAAGATTTAAACTCGTTATGATTCGATAATTTCATTATTTCTTAAGATTGTCAACTAGTATTTTCCGCAAGAAATAAAAATACTCAATGTGTTTTTTTTTACTTAGAACTTAGTAAGTATAATCACTAGGATATATCTAGCGTAAGCAAATAAAGTATTATCTCATACAGGTTCGTACACTTACTCCTCTATATAATACAAGTGAATTTGAAAAACAACTATTGAATAAATAAAGACTGTGCAGCAATCGTATCTATTTATGCATTACAAAGCTAATGCACATAATCCATGTTTAACAATGCTACAAACTGTTAGGTTTATGGACGCAGCGATAATACGAAAATTAAGCTTTCTGTCTCTATTTTAGATAAAAAAATATTTAGATAAATTCATCCATACCCTTTTCAGGTTAACCGATTAGAATGCAGCTATTATAACCCAGTTAGTTCAAATTTAATGTTTTGTATAAAGCATTATTTAAATCTTTAAGTAGGTTAAAAGTTATTGCATGAAACTACAGAGAATGACTAGAGCAAATTGTAAAGCAACGGTGAAAATTGGATTTGAATTATTTTAAGAATATATAAATTATGGGGCGAATATTGAATTGCGAATTGATTCATGATTGTGGGCGATCTCGTCGGTATTACGCAGACTACGTACACAACTAGATGAGTTGATGAATATCCAGGATTCTCAACTCACTTATTTAAGTCTGCGGCGAATGGAGATTGAATAAGTGAGTGTTGGAGGAAAGGCGATCGCAGATAGATTGAGATAAAAAAATTAAACAAAAGTCGATGCTTAGGTAAACAAATGCTAATCCCTAAGTTGCGGTCGGCGGACTACAGTAGAGTCAATAAGACTACTGAACTTAGCAACCACTGACTGTCAATCGAAACAATTCATGCGGATTTTTACTTATTTACGCCGTCATCGGCTATTTGTGATTCCATTCACTCTTTGTCTGAGTGGAGTGCTGTTCTTGGCTAATGGAATAACGCTGAGTTTTCCCGCTGCTGCTGACTCTCAGCGTCCTGCTGCTACAGTCACGCGATCGCCTCTATCCGTCACGGAAGATGTCCGTAAAACAATACTGGAAAACGGTCTAACGATTTTAACTAAAGAAGTCCATACTGCACCAGTCGTTAGCGTCCAGGTATGGTACAAAGTCGGATCGCGCAATGAAGCTCCAGGGGTAAACGGTATTGCCCACCAATTGGAGCATATGCTGTTTAAAGGTACGACGACCCGTCCAATTCAATTTGGTCGCCTGTTTAGTGCTTTAGGTAGCGAGTCCAATGCTTTTACCAGCTTCGACCAAACAGCATATTTTGGCACGGTAGAACGAAATAAATTGAAGGCGCTGCTGGAACTTGAAGCAGATCGGATGCAGAATGCGCTAATTAATGACGAGCAACTAGCAAGTGAAAAGCGAGTTGTCATCTCTGAGCTACAGGGTTATGAGAATAGTCCTACTTATCGCCTCGATCGCGCCGTGAGGCGTGCGGCGTTTCCTAACTCTCCATATGGTTTGCCTGTAGGTGGTACGAAAGCTGACGTGGAAAAGTTTACTGCGGAAAAAGTCAGAGATTATTACAACAGGTTTTACAGCCCCGACAACGCTACATTGATTGTAGTAGGAGATTTTGACACTGCACCAACGTTAAAAGCGGTGAAGGAGGTTTTTGGCAAAGTACCGGATCGGGTGAAGGGAACGGGAGTCGGGAGTCGGGAGTCGGGAGTCGGGGGACAAGGGGGAACTCGGGGACCCCACGACCGAAGGGAGTGGGGATTAGGGGGACAAGGGGGACAAGGGGGACAAGGGGGAATAAACTCTTCCTCAGCTCCCTCAGCTCGTTCTAACAGTAAGCCTATCGTACTCAAGGAACCAGGGGCGGCGGCGACGTTGCAAGTCGTGTATCCCTTGCCGGATGCGAATCACCCTGATGTTCCCGCACTGGATGCGATGGATTATATCTTGACAGAAGGGCGGAGTTCTCGATTGTATCAAGCTTTGGTGGAATCGGGTTTAGCGAGTGCGGCAGGCGGTGGCACGGCGAATATGATGGCAGGGGGTTGGTACGAACTCTCGGCTACGGCGGCTCCTGGGCAACAGTTAGATAAAATTGAAGCAGTTCAAGAGCAGGCGATCGCGAATTTGCGAAATAAAGGAGTCACGCCGGAAGAACTCAACCGCGCCAAAGCCCAACTCAAAGCAACGATAATTTTGAGCAATCGCGATATCAGTTCCCAGGCTACACAACTGGGTTACAGCCAAACCACTGCCGGAGATTATCGCTACATCGATCGCTACCTGGCAGCTTTGGATAAGGTAACGGTAGATGATGTCAAGCGGGTAGCAAATACTTACTTAGCTACCGAGAAACGCACCGTTGGCAAGTTTGAACCTACCCAAATCGCCGGACAACCTGGTGGTGCTGGGGCGGGAACTGGTCAAACTGCGGAAAGCTTTAACTTAGGTCCACCTGTCGATCCGGCAGAAGTGGCTAAATACTTACCATCAGTAGATGTTGCGGCTACACCGAAAGCGCGGCGGCTACCGGAAGAAATTACTTTGGATAATGGCTTGCAGGTGTTGCTTCTGCCCGACTCTAGCACGCCAACCGTGACCTTGAGCGGTTATATCAAGGCAGGGACGGAATTCGATCCGAATCAGTCGGGTGGTTTGGCAAGTATGACCGCAGATAACCTAATGAATGGGACGAAGAATCAGAATGCTTTGCAACTTGCTAAGGCGTTAGAGGATAGAGGCGCAAGTCTAGGTTTTTCTGCGAATCGCGAAGGCGTAGAAATTGGCGGTTATAGCTTAAAAACAGATTTGCCTGTAGTGATTCAAACAATGGCAGATGTGGTACAAAATGCCACATTTCCCGATCGCGAATTAGAGCTATCGCGCCAACGCGCCCTGACTCAACTCAAAATAGACTTGGATAATCCCGGACGGGTAGCGCAACGGAAGTTTCAACAGACGATTTATCCTGCGAATCATCCTTTCCATACCTTCCCAACGAAGGAAAGCTTACAGAGTATTGACCGTCAGCAGGTAGTGGAGTTTTATCAAACTCATTACCGTCCCGACCAAACGATTTTGACTTTATTAGGAGACTTCGATCCAAAAGCCGTGCGATCGCTGTTAACGCAACAATTAGCCAAGTGGCAAGGAACGGGCAAACCGCCAACGATCGCCTATCCAGATGTATCTCTACCAGCGAAGGTCAAGCAGTTTAACCCGATTATGCCAGGGAAAACGCAATCGATTACGATTTTGGGATATCGGGGAATTGACCGCAAAGACCCGCGTTACTATACCTCTTTGGTATTGAATCAAATTTTGGGTGGCGATACGCTTTCTAGTCGCTTAGGCACGGAAATTCGCGATCGCCAAGGGTTGACATATGGCATTTATAGTGCATTTCAAGCTGGCAGACATGCCGGACCATTCGCAATTAGAATGCAAACCGACCCAACTGATGCTCAAAAAGCGATCGCCAGCGCCCGCAAATTAATGCAACAAATTCAAACTCAAGGCGTAAAAGCAGAGGAAGTAGAGGCAGCTAAGCGCTCTCTTACCAGTAGTTATACTGTTTCCCTTGCTAGTCCTGACGCTCTTGCTAGTACGATCTTAATGAATGCTGTTTTCGGGCTGGGTGAAGCGGAATTACGCGACTTCCCACAAAAAATTCAAGCTGTCACTTTAGAAAAAGTCAATCTGGCAGCAAAAGAATTGTTGCAACCAGATAAGCTGGCGATCGTTACAGCTGGTCCTGGTAGTGCTACAGCACAAGGGAAGTGAGGAGTGAGGGGACAAGGGAGACAAGGGAGACAAGGGAGACAAGGGAGACAAGGAAGCAGGGGATAAACTGCTGCGCTTTGCCAAATTCTGAATTCCAAATTTCCCTAACTCCTAACTCCTCGCTCCTCACCCCTCTTGACTCTCGACTCCCGCCCTTAACGAGTTAGATATCTACCATCACAGGGAGATTTTATGATGCGCTATTTAAAAAAATTCTTTCTTGTGGCAGGGTTAATACTCTGTACTGCGATCGCTATGCCAAATTTAGCTCAAGCGGCGACGAGTACAGCCCCATCTGTAGACTTGTTGCGTCAGCCAGCGACAGAAATTTCCGTCAGCTTGGGGACTGCTAGTAACGAGCTGAAGTTTGTGCCAGATTCTTTAGAATTATCTGCCTTTAAACGTTACAAACTCGTGCTGACAAATCCTAGTCCGCAGAAACACTATTTCACGGCGAAGGATTTTGCTGATGGAATTTGGACGCAAAAAGTAGAAGCTGGCAATGTAGAGATTAAAGGGGCGATCCATGAATTGGAACTCAAACCGGGAGCCAAGGCAGAATGGGTATTTGTACCTTTGAAATCGGGTAAGTACGCTTTGCGCTGTCCGATTCCCGGGCATACAGAAGCAGGAATGAAGGGGAATATCGCGATCGCCGCCTAAGTCAAACTACAATCAAAACCACAATCGGCTCAAAGTGAAGGACTGTAAATTAAAATAGAGAAGGTGTTTGAATCGTTAGCCTGGATAACAAATTCAGATAACAAATTTATAGACAAGCGCGATCGCATCAAACCTAGATCGGTTGTTTCACACAGTCACCCCATCTGTTCCCATAAAACTCCATGAATATTCTCAGTAATCTCCTCCCTCAACAACCTGCTCAATCTCAGCGCCAAAAAAAGCAACGGCGGGGTATTGAAATCAAATCTCCCCGTGAAATCGAAATCATGCGGCAGTCAGCTAAGATTGTGGCAACGGTATTAAAAGAGATTTCTGAGATGGTGCAGCCTGGGATGACGACTGCCGATCTCGATGCCTATGCTGAAAAGCGCATCCGCGAAATGGATGCAACTCCTAGCTTTAAGGGTTATCACGGTTTTCCTGCTTCTATTTGTGCCAGTGTTAACAATGAAGTCGTACATGGAATTCCCAATCCAAAAAAAGTTTTGAAGACGGGGGATGTCTTAAAAGTCGATACAGGCGCTTTCCATCAAGGTTTCCACGGCGATTCCTGCATTACGATCGCCATTGGTGAAGTTAGTCCGACAGCAACTAAACTGATCCGCATTGCTGAAGAATCTCTCTATAAAGGGATCGAGCAAGTTAAGGCTGGAAATTATTTGATGGATATTGCAGGGGCAATTCAAGACCACGTAGAGGCAAATGGTTTTACGATTGTCGAAGACTTCACCGGACATGGTGTTGGTCGAAACTTACACGAAGAACCCTCGGTTTTCAACTTCCGTACTCGGGAAATGCCTAACGTTAAACTCCGTGCTGGAATGACGCTAGCAATTGAGCCAATTTTGAATGCCGGATCGAGATTTACGCGCATTCTTGCCGATCGCTGGACGGCTGTAACGGTAGATAATGCCCTGTCAGCACAGTTCGAGCATACCGTCTTGGTGACAGAAAGCGGTTACGAAATCCTCACCGATCGCTCTTTGGTGTAATTTCAGATGAGGCAGTATGGCTGCTGTATGATGGGCATCTTGCCTGTCCTGTTAGATTAAATAACGTATCATCGTAGGGGCGCACAGCTGTGCGCCCCTACAATCTGTGTGACAACGAAATTTTAAATTGTATGATCTCGGACAAGCACCGTATCCGTAACTTTTACAGAATTGGTTTAATAGTCATAGCGATTTTGTTCGTACTTGTCTACCATCCCTCAGCTATAGCAGCCACAGCCAAGCACTATACAGAATTAGAATTTCCCCCCCTCAAACAAGTACAAATTCCCAAATACGATCGCTACGAAATGCCGAATGGTATGGTGGTGTATTTGATGCCGGATCGGGATTTACCTTTAGTGGGAGGAACGGCAATAATTCGGACAGGCGATCGCTGGGAACCACCAGCTCGAGTAGGATTGGCAAATTTAACTGGAGTTGTATTGCGGACTGGCGGAACGCAAAAACATTCCGCAGATGAGTTAAATCAGTTATTGGAACAACGGGCGGCGGCGGTGGAAGTTGGAATTAGTGATGCTTTCGGTTCCGCTAGTTTTAGCGCCTTGAGTGAAGATTTAGAAATGGTATTTGGGCTATTTGCGGAAGTTTTACAACAGCCAATATTTGCTCAAGAAAAGCTGGATTTGGCGAAAACTCAAATTAGAGGCGGAATTGCTCGTCGTAATGACGATCCGAATGGTATTGTCGGGCGGGAGTTTCAAAAGTTAGTTTATGGCAGTGATAGCCCTTATGCGCGAACGGTGGAATATGCGACTTTAGATAATATTTCCCGCCAGGATTTAGTTGATTTTTACCGTCAATACTTTCATCCTAATAATCTGATTTTGGGCATTGTCGGAGATTTTGACTCGCAGAACATGCGATCGCTGATTCAAAAATATTTTGGCAAGTGGAAATCTCAACCCAATCTATCCCAACCCCAAATTCCCACAGCCTCTCAGTCTAAGTTGGGCGGATTATATTTTGTCGATCGCCCCCAATTAACTCAAAGCTACGTCCAAGTCGGGCATTTAGGCGGACGGTTTAATAGTCCCGATTATCCAACATTAGACGTGATGAATCAAGTTTTGAATGGATTTGGCGGGCGATTGTTTAACTCCGTGCGATCGCGTCAGGGTTTGGCTTATTCTGTCTACGGTGTCTGGAGTCCCCGTTTTGATTATCCTGGCTTATTTGTGGCGGGGGGACAAACTCGTTCGGCTGCGACTGTCCCTTTTCTGCGTGCGATTCGGACTGAAATTGAAAAACTCCAAACTGATATAGTTCAACCAGATGAGTTGCAACGTGCTAAAGAGTCGGTATTGAATTCGTTTGTCTTTAATTTTGAAAATCCTAGCCAAACTCTGTCTCGCTTAATGCGATACGAATATTTTGGTTATCCAGCTGATTTCTTGTTTCGCTACCAACGTGGCGTACAAATTACGACTGCGGCTGATGTTCAAAGAGTTGCTAAAAAATACCTCCAGCCAGAAAAACTCGTCACCCTAGTTGTTGGAAATGGTACTGCAATTCAACCACCACTGAGTGCGATCGCTTCAGAAGTCATTCCGATTGATATTACGATTCCCGATGCTAAGTCAGGGTGACAAACAAGTCAAAAGTTAAAAGTCAAAAGTTAAAAATGAAGACTCGTTACTCATCCCTCTTTATTGACAGCTGATAACTGATAACTGACAACTGATGGCTGTTTGCGTCCAGACAGATCGCGTAACAGTCCCATGATGGCGGGAACGACTGTGGGCGTGAGGATGGTTGAGAAAGCTAAGCCACCTGTGAGGACAATGCCCAACCCTTGATATAATTCAGCTCCTTGTCCTGGGACGACTGCTAAAGGTAACATTCCTAGTACGCTCGTGCCAGCTGACATGAAAATAGCCCGGAGGCGATCGCGTGTGGCATTGTAAAGAGACTTATCGTAGTCTTCGCCTTCTGCTTGGAGTTGTAAAGCGCGGTCTACTAAGAGGATCGCGTTGTTTACCACTACCCCAGTCAAAATGATAAATCCCAGCGCCGTAATCATATCCAAGGGGATGATAACACCTGGAATTTGGTTGGCGATAGCCAGACTCAATAACCCGCCACTCATACCCATCGGTACTGTTGCCATAATGACAACTGGGTAGAGAAAGGAGCGATACAGCGCTACCAATAGCAAGTAAATAATTAAGACGGACAGGATAAAGGCAGAGGATAATTGAGACAAGGTTTCAGCCAAGCGATCGGCAGATCCAGATAAATCTAACCGATATCCGGCGGGAAGATTTGCTCGGAGTGGAGCCAAAACTTGAGTTTCTGTCTGATTGACTAATGTTCCTAAAGGTGCTGTAGCTTCGAGGGAAGTTGTTAGAGTAATCGATCGCTCTAGGTTGACGTGGTTAATGATATCGGGTCCTGTTGTCTCTCGTACCTCGGCAACATCTGCTAGCTGCACTTGCTGTCCGCGACTAGTATACAAAGGCAGTTGGCGCAATTGTTCTGGAGTTTCGACAAAAAGATTTTGCAACTCCACCGAAACATCCAATTCTTCTTTACCATCAATAAAATCAGAAGCGATGCGACCACCTAACGCCGCTTCCACCATTGCCCCTACTTCTGCTTCCGACAACCCAACTTCAGCTAAACGTTCGCGGTTGGGAATCACCTGCAATTCTCCAGCACCAAATACATAATCAGACCGGACGTTACGCACGCCTGGAAATGCTCGCAGTTGTTCGGTTATCTGCGTTTCCAACTGGCTCAACTGCTGCAAATCTGCACCCACAATCTGAATTTCAAACTCCTTACCTGGGTCTTGGAAGATCGATAAGCGCGTGGGAATCAGGAAGCGATAGCCAGGAAAGTTATTGCTCTGCTGTCGCATCCGAGCGACCATATTTGCAAGTCCGTTGGTAGTGGCAAATTCAGGCTTGAGAATTGCCGCAATCCCGCGCCTACCAGGACGTTCAACAAACATGACGCGATCGACTTCCGGTTGCTGGCTCAAGAAATCTCTTGCAGGTTGAGATAGGCGAATAGCTTCGGGAATGCTGGTTCCTGGTAATGGTTCTGCCACCCAAAACACTAAGTTGCGATTGCCTTCAGGCAGATAATCAGCAGGAGGCAGTAGAAAGATACTTGTAAATAGCAGAATGACGGGAATAGAGACAAGAATTAGTCTACGTCCAACCCGACCTGCACCCAGCGACCAAAGTACAGTAGATGCCAAAAATGATTCTAATTTACTTTGAAATAAGCGAAAGACAGCAGAAGTACGAAAAACAGCTTGCTCTATTTTTTGGAGGATGGTTGATGGTTGACGGTTATTGGTTGTTGGTTGTTGGTTGTTGGCAATTATTCTCCCTTGTCCCCCTTGTCCCCCTTGTCCCCGAGTTCCCCCTTGTCCCCCTTGTCCCCCTTGTCCCCCTTGTCCCCCTTGTTCCCGACTCCCGACTCCCAGCATTTGCATTGCTTCGTGCTGTTTGAGAAACAAACCAGAGAGCATCGGTACTAAAGTTAATGCAGCAAATAGAGAAAATAGGGAAGCACAAGAAAGGGCGATCGCCATGTCTGCAAATAACTGTCCGGCTTCCCCCTGTACCATGACGAGGGGAACGAACACCACAACGTTAGTCAGGGTAGAACCTAACATTGCGCCCCAAACTTCTTGAGTTCCATCGATCGCGGCGCGAACTGCTCCTTTTCCCTGCTGCATGTGGGTAAAGACATTTTCAATCACGACGATTGCGTTGTCTACAACCATCCCCACGGCAAACGCCAATCCCGCCAAGCTAATAATGTTGAGCGATCGCCCCAAAAATGCCATGACAATAAATACTGTAATTAGGGTAGTGGGAATCGTGAGGGCAACGACTGCTACTGTCCGCATCGAACCCAAAAATAGAATTAATACGGCTGTTGCTAGCAGCGCTCCACTAACTAAGTTACCCTGTACCAAGGCGATCGACTGTCCGATGTAGTCATTCTCATCGTAGTTGTAGACGAAGCGAATACCTTCTCCTTGGCGATCGAACTGGGTTTCCAATTCTGCTAGAGTTGCCCTCACTCCCCTAGATGTCTCCGGTACGTTTGCCCCAACGCGCCGGATAATTCCAATTGCCACGGCAGGAGTATTGTTAAAAACTAAAGCACTCTCTAGAGGTTTACGCCCCATTTGTACGGTTGCCACATCCCGCATGTAGACTGTACCCGACTGGTCGCGCCGCAGCACAAATTCAGCGATTTGTTGTATGTCTTGCGATCGGCTGAGAGTCCGCACGCGGTATTCTCGTCTACCTAACGTTAGGGGACCACCACGAATGTCGCGATTGTTCTCCCGTAACACCCGCACGACATCGCCTATGGTTAGATTGCGATCGAATAAAGCTTTGGGGTCAACCCTCACCTCAACTTCTCGTTCCCGACCCCCAGGAATGATAAACTGCCCTACGCCTTCGACTCGGCGCAATCTCGGTACGATAACTTCTTCTGCTAAATCGCGGTAGCGATCGGGATTACCTTGAAACCCTTGTCTCAATGTGAGGACAACCCACATCATCGGCGAATTATTGCCCCCAACCATCTCGACATCAGACTCATTAACTTCTGCGGGGAGTTCCTCAACTTGTTGCAATTTATTTAACACGTCCACCATCCGCTCGTTTACATCGCTATTCCAAGTAAACTCAAGCGTAATGGCACTGGTTCCAGGACGAGAACTGCTGGTAATTTCCTGTACCCCTAAGACTTCCTCCATCCGTTCCTCAATCGGACGGGTGACGAGATCTTCTACTTCTGTGGGAGCCGCACCAGGATAGGTAGTGGTAATTGTGATTTCAGGGCGATCGCCTCCTGGTTGCAGTTCTAAAGGCAAACTTAGTAGTGAAAAGATGCCAAATACGGCAAGCAGGCAAAACAACACGAAAGTACCGTGCCGCCAGCGGACGGCTGTTTCAATCAAGTTCATGGTAATTGGTAGTTGGTAATTGGTAGTTGATAGTTGGTAGTTGATAGCAGTTAACTGTCAACCTTTACTACCGCTCCATCTTTTAATCCATCTCCACCGCGCACGACGATCGCCTGTCCTTGGCTCAGTTGTGGGTTGGCGATCGCCATTTTTTCGCCCATGTCTGCTACGAGTTCGACTTCTAGTTGTCTGGCTTTGCCATCAGCAACAGTAAATACGAGCCAGCGATTTTCCCGCCGAGTCAATGCATCGCGGGGGACGACGAAACTAGGGGTATTGCTGGGCAACTGTAACTGTGCCTGTACTGCCATTCCTGGCAACAGGTTGGCAGGGGGATTTGATAGTCTCACCCGCACTCGCTGCCGTCGGGAAGCGGTATCAGCAGATGGTACGATACCCGTTAATGTAGTGCGATCGCGCCAGTTGGGTAGCGCCCTAGCAGTCAACTCGACAGGCATACCCGCTCTCACACTTCCGCTAAGTGATTCTGGCACTTCCAGAAATACGTCTAACTGAGTGCCATTGACCTTGGTGGCAATCTCATCACCGCTTTCTACTAAATCGCCACTGCTGACTTGTCGTGTCTGGATAACACCGCTTGATACTGCCCTGATGCGCGTGCGTTGCAAGGCTAATTCTGCTTGGTTTAATGCAGATTCGGCGGCGGCTACATTAGCTCGTTGCGCGTCAATTTCTTCACGAGTGGGACCAGCGGTGGCTTCTGCTAACTCTGCCTGGGCTTGCATTCGTTCCCCTCTAGCAGCATCTGTCCGCGATTCTGCTTCGACTAATTCTCGGCGCGAGAGTGCGCCAGTATTAACTAGACTTCTGGTTCGGTCTGAATTGTCTTGAGCTTCCTGTTCCCGCGCTTGGGCTGCTCGGACTTCGGCTTGCCTTTGGGCGATGATTTCCTGCCGCGTACCGACTTCTAAGCGTGCTAATTCGCTCCGAGCTTGAGCCAGTCTTGCTCTCGCTTCGGCTACGGCTAAACGCTGATCTGTATCGTCAAGGATGGCTACAACCATACCAGGGGTAATGCGATCGCCTGGTTGGACTAACACTTGTTGCACGACTCCTGATGTTCTGGTGCGGACTGTAGCGCTCTCGCTTGCCTCGACTTGCCCTAACATACTAGTGCTTCGAGTTGCCGTGCCTGAAGTTAAAGCGATTGTCTCTATGGGGCGCGGTGGTTGCGGTTTTGCTGCCGCTGGTGCAGTGGCTTGGCTGGCAGGAGTTAATCCCCGCCCCAGTCCAACTCCTCCAACTCCGACTAGAAGCATGAGTAGCAGCCACCACCGTTTCTGGGAGCGGGGTGACGGCGGCGGAGTCTGCAATTCTTCTCGGTTTGAAACGGAAACTTGGGAATCAGAGGTTGGCACGCTCGATACTCCTATCTCAAGAGTTAACGTTTAATTATTGACCGTTGACACTCGTAATGCTGTTTTTGTCAAGCTGTT
Source organism: Chroococcidiopsis cubana SAG 39.79 (assembly GCF_003991895.1). Lineage (NCBI taxonomy): Bacteria > Bacillati > Cyanobacteriota > Cyanophyceae > Chroococcidiopsidales > Chroococcidiopsidaceae > Chroococcidiopsis > Chroococcidiopsis cubana. Next base: position 42,469 of record NZ_RSCK01000014.1, on the reverse strand, counting down.
TTTGTTAACTATCTATGCAGCATGGCAAAGGTTGGTCAGTAGCATGAAGTTTGATGGATAAATGTGACATCAATATGACACATTTATTAAATTTTCCTTAAACCTCAATTCGCAAGATTGAATTACGTAAGTTTCACGAAATAATTTATACTGCCAATAGCTAAATCACATAGAGTTTGCTGTCACTACTGCCAGTAACGGAACCATCGGTACTGGTGTGCTGTCAGCGAGAAAAATAGCTCTGGATATAGAACTAGCCTTTTGAGTGAGATTGATGTGAGGAGGATTTTCGTGCCAAAACTAAAACTGAATTCAAGAATTGTGCGATCGCTCGCACCAGCCTTGCCATTAGCCATACCATTAATTGTTTTAGAGGCAATCCCTAGTATTGCTGCCACTTTTGCTAGTTCTGAATCTACAGTTATAATTGACAATTTTAGCCATAACCCCTTCGATAGCGAGGTAATTACTGACACTTTTACGAATACTTTTGCCACAGATGGCAACGTGAATGCTAGTACAGATGCAATAGCAAACTTGATTACGGAACCACCATCTGCTTTTAACTCATCATTTAGTAGTACTGATGGTACTGGTAACAACTACTCCGGTACGGCAGACAGTTTTGCTGGAATTTTAGGTAATTTTAGCGTCAATAGTGGCGAAACTTTTTCTTTTAATTTCGATGCCAATTTAAATTTAACAACATCCATAGACAATCCACAAACTGAAACTGCGATCGCTGACGGTACGGTTTCTTTTGCCTTATATGATACTAGTAATGTAGATAGTTGGACGCTTCTAGACTCATTTACAATTTCAGGAAATGTGACTTCTGGAAACAACGATTTTCTCAATTTTAATTCCAGTGATGGGACTCAATTAAATCTGAGTAATATTAGTTTGACTACAAATTTTGGTGGCGATCGAGAATCTGCATCAGCTTCAACTGAAGGTCTCTTTTCTCGTACTTTCGATCGCGTGACAAACTTAACCTTAGTAGAAGTCAAGGAAAATCGATCTACTGTTGCCGTACCGGAACCTTCGATTGCTGTTGGCACTGTTTTAGGTATCTTTGCCTTGGGATATCGAGCCTGGAATCGGCGAGTCGGGGTGAAATAATAGCTACGTGAGTAAGGGCGCACGGCTATGCGTTCCTACAAATCGCGGATCTCATTTAATTGAAAATGGTTAGATCTCCTTTTATCCCTAGTCCAGTTAAAGCGGCTAAAATCAGAGATAGATTTTGTTTGTGATGTATTTTTGTGCAGCCTCAGAACGCTTCTAATCAATCTTTTGTGTTTGACTCGATCGATGCCGCTCTCGCCGACCTTAAAGCTGGACGCTCTATTGTTGTAGTAGATGACGAAAATCGCGAGAATGAGGGCGACCTCATTTGTGCCGCTCAGTTTGCGACCCCAGACACGATCAATTTCATGGCAGTGGAGGCGCGGGGATTAATCTGTTTGGCAATGACGGGCGAGCGCTTGGACGAACTCGATTTACCGTTGATGGTAACCAATAACACCGACAGTAACCAAACTGCTTTTACAGTAAGTATCGATGCTGCGACACATTTAGGCGTGACGACGGGTATTTCTGCTGAGGATCGCGCCCGCACGATTCAAGTAGCGATTAACCCCGCCACAAAACCCTCAGATCTGCGCCGTCCCGGTCATATTTTTCCCATCCGCGCCAGGACGGGTGGAGTACTCAAACGTGCTGGACATACAGAAGCAGCGATCGATTTAGCTCAATTAGCAGGGCTGTATCCGGCGGGAGTGATCTGTGAAATTCAAAACCCCAATGGTTCAATGGCACGATTGAATCAGTTGATGGAATACGCCAAACATCACCAACTGAAAATTATTAGTATTGCCGATCTGATTAGCTATCGCTTGCAAAACGAGCGATTTGTGACTCGCGAGACTATTGCTCAATTACCGACTTCCTTCGGTGAATTTCAGATCTATGCTTATCGCAACAGCGTAGATAACTCCGAACACGTAGCAATTGTTAAAGGCGATCCGGCTCAATTTCGCGATCGCCCCGTGATGGTGCGGATGCATTCAGAATGTCTCACGGGCGATGCTTTGGGTTCGCTGCGCTGCGACTGTCGGATGCAACTACAAGCAGCTTTGAAAACGATCGAACATGCAGGCGCGGGAGTTGTCGTTTACCTACGTCAAGAGGGAAGAGGCATTGGCTTAATTAACAAATTGAAGGCGTATTCCCTACAAGACATGGGACTAGACACCGTAGAAGCCAACGAACGCCTCGGCTTTCCCGCCGACTTGCGCAACTACGGGGTAGGGGCGCAAATTCTCAACGATCTGGGCGTGAAACAAATTCGGTTAATTACCAACAACCCCCGCAAAATTGCTGGGTTGAAGGGGTACGGTTTAGAAGTCGTCGATCGCGTGCCGCTGCTGATTGAAGCTAACGATTACAACTCTAACTACCTTGCCACTAAAGCCAGCAAGCTAGGGCATATGCTCTTACAAACATACTTGGTTGCTGTGGCAATTCACTGGCAAGAAGAATCTTTATCTGTCACGCAACGTTACGAACGGTTAGAAAAGCTACGACACATAGTCAGGACACATGATTTGCTATTGCAGGAAGAGGCACGACCGTTAGCAGTAGCACTGTTCGGTCAACCTTCCCTAACATTTCACGTTGGCTTAGATCAACCCGAACTAGCTACACCAGACTGGTATCAGCAACCAAATCATCCTTATCTAAAGGCGATCGCGCAAATTCTCGACAGCATATCAACCTTACCCTACGTCCAGCGACTAGAATTTCTCGTTGCCCCCGGTCACGATCCACTCACGGGTCTGCAAGTCCAACTAAACCGACACAACATTGGTACTGACATCTCACCTTCTGCCATCTTCGACCGACTAGAAACCCAGAAGATTTATTGTTTTGGGTGTTAGTTGTCATTGGTCAGTGACTAGCGGCTGGTGGCTAGTGGCTGGTAGTAAATAAAGTGTGGGAAGTGTGGGAGGACACTCGAAGAATCTTCCCCCCGCTCTCCCTTGTCTCCCTGCTCCCTACTCCCTGCTCCCTGCTCCCTCATAAAGAGGTAATTCAATCCAAAATCGGCTTCCTTGCCCTAGTTGCGATTCTACGCCGACGCAGCCACCCATGCGTTCGATGCTTTTACGCACGATCGCTAAGCCGATGCCCGTACCTGGATAGGTTTCAATTCCGTGCAGGCGCTCGAAAATGCGGAAGATTCGTTCGGTATCGCTTGATGCAATTCCGATGCCGTTATCGATAATCCACAGGCGCACCCATTGCTGTCGATCGCGTTGGGCGAGCTGGTATTTGATTTCAACCTGCGGACGGCTTTCTAGTTTGATAAACTTGAGGGCATTACTGAGCAAATTGGCGATCGCTTGGGTTAGGGTGGGGCTATGTGCCAAAACGGTTGGTAGAGGTGTTGTGACTGTAATTTCTGCCTGCTTTTCTTGTAAATCCATTTCTAATTGTTTGCAGGCAGATTCGATCGTTGCCATTAATGCGACGGGTTGTAAGGTAATTTTCGTGCGCGTCAGCTGGCTGTAGGCTAGTAACTCGGTAATCAGCCGATCCATCTGCACTGCGTCTGCGGTAATTGACTGGAGATATTCTTTACCCGAATCATCAAGGCGATCGCTATAATCTTCTTTCAATGCTTGGGCAAATCCCTGGATCGTCCGTAGTGGTGCGCGTAAATCGTGGGAAACCGAATAAGCAAAAGCTTCTAATTCTTGATTGATCTCCTGAAGTTGTGCCGTGCGATCGCTTACTTTTTGTTCTAAGGTGGCGTTGAGTTGCTGAATTTCGGCGGCGGCGTGTTGACGTTCGGTTAATTGAATTTGCAATTGTTCGTTACTGAGATTGAGTTGCTGCTGTTGCTCGAATAAAGTGCGGACGAGATGCTTTAACGAACGAGATAGTCGCCCAATTTCATCGCTGCTGGTAATTAAAGGTAGTTCTGTATTTGCGTTCCCTTGACGCAGACGATCTGCTGCTGTTGCGATCGCGAGTAAGGGATAGGTGAGGCGACGCATAATAAACCATCCAGCAATGGCGAATAATATCCCTAATGTCAGATCTTGAGTAAAAATCTGCCGTTGTAAAGTTCGCACGGGTGCAAGTGCGAGATCGGCTTGTTGCCTCACCACAACCGTCCAACCGAGTCCGGGGTAATTGCGATACCCTGTACTACGGGCAAAACCCGTGAGATAGAAATCGCCGTCCGACCAGGTTTCGAGCGCGTAGCCGTTGCCTTGCTGTTGCAATGTCTGTAGACTAGGCAACGAGGGAATTCTTTCTTGCAGCTCGATGGGCGCGAGTAGCACTTTGCCAGAGGCACTAAAGATGAAAACTTCCACCTGCGAACGATTTTGTAGCGGTTGCAGTAAAGAGTCCCGAATTTCTTTTGCCCACGTCCAACTGAGATGAGCGCCTAGCACGCCTGCATACTGACCCGCCGAGTCAGTCACGGGAGCTGAGATGTCGATAAATCGTAGGGGTTCGTTGGTTGGATTTGGTAGCAGCTTGGCTAAGAGCATGGCTTCGTGAACGTCGCCCACCGCTGCTTGAGTACGGGCGTTTTGAAACCACGGTCGTCGAGCGACGCTGAGATTTTCTAACAGCTTACCCGTACTGACGAGAACCTTACCTGTGGCATCTGTCAAGCCAATCCAGCTATAAGTAGGATAGGTGCTTTGTAGCCTGTCGAGCAGCGATCGCTTTTGGGATCGAGGAGAATTGGGATTGCTGAGTAAATCTAGCTCGGTCAAGTTTTGGATCTCGCGATAGCGCTCGAACATACCGCGATCGAGTTTGTCAGATACTTGGTATGCTAACTGCTCTAACGCAATGCCCGCATCAGTTTTGACGCGATCGCTCGCCGTAGCACTGACCGTAATACTCGCCATGATTGCCATGACTAGCGCAATACTACATATTGTTAAGCCTAGCCGCGCCCTCAAGCTTTGACGCGGATCGAACCGCTTAGCAACGCGATCGAGCAGTTTTTCTGAAGCCAAAACTTGATGAAATGCCATCGGCGTATTTTCTAGTCCAAACTATTTTAGCGAGTGATTTTATGTTGATTTAGACCGATTTTAGCTTTCTTGCCCCGTCGCATCCCAAAATTGCATTGCGATAGTATATGGACGAGTTATTGCTACTTTTTTAGTTCTTTTTCAGTTGTTTAATAATAAGCCGATGTTATTATTTTCTTGCGATATAATGCAAGCGGAATTATTAAAAGAGCAATACCAATTGCTAAAAATTGTATAATTTGTTGCGGACAATCGATTGCTAAAACTTTCTTAACGACACACCTTAAATTAATCTTCTTTTAATAAGATTTGGATAATGCCATATTACTAAAAATGCTAAAGGAAAAAAATAAAAAATCGAATGTTACGTATTCTGTTGATAGACGATAATCCCAGCGATCGCAAGCTCGAAAGTCGCGAACTTCAACGCGAGTTTGCTGAAATAGAAATTCAAACGGCGATCGATGCAGCTGAGTTTGAACGCACTCTAGCAGCAGGCGGATTCGATCTCGTCATCACAGATCATCAATTGCATTGGAGCGATGGACTAGCTATTTTAGATGCAGTCAAAACTAAGTATCCCGATTGTCCGGTGATTTTATTTACGGATAGCGGTACGGAAGAAGTTGCCGTGACAGCCATGAAGCGGGGAGCGACAGATTACGTCCGTAAGGGAAAACCCTATCGCCTCGCGATCGCCGTGCGCGAAGCTCTAGAAAAGCAAAACCTGCGGCAGGAACGCGCCAAAGCGATCGAACAAATGCAGCTTTCAGAAGCGAATTTACGATTTGCGCTTGAAGCAGCCGATCTTACTGCCTATACTTGGAACCTGCAAACCGGAGAAGTTCGCCGTTTGGAGAATGCGGGTAACGTATCGGAAATTGGTGACGGCGAGATCGTGGGGACATTCGAGCAAGTGTTGAATCTCGTTCATCCCGACGATCGAGAGCTATTTCAAACTGAGATTCAAGCTGCCTTGAAAATAGGAACCTATAGCTGCGAATTTCGCATTCTCAAACCAGATGGCTCAATTGCATGGGTTTTAGATAAAGGACGGGCAATTTACGATCGCTCGGGAAACCCAGTAGGATTGTTTGGCATTGCCTGGGAGATCACGCAACGCAAACAACTCGAACAAGAACAAGCGCGGCTATTCGAGTTAGAGCAAGTTGCCCGTAATGCTGCTGAATCTGCCAACCGGATTAAAGACGAGTTTCTCGCCATGCTTTCGCATGAATTGCGATCGCCACTGAATGCAATTTTAGGTTGGGCGACAATTCTCGAATCGGGACGACGAGATGAAACGACACTACAGCGGGCAATTAGTACGATCTTGCGCAACGCTCAAGTACAAACTCAATTGATTGAAGACCTGCTCGATGTGTCTCGCATCGTTCAGGGTAAATTGAAGTTACAGTTTATTCCACTCAATTTAGCTACCCCAATTCAAGCCGCGATCGAAACAGTTGAGTTGAGCGCCCAAGCCAAATCAATCGATTTACAGATCTTCCTCGATCGCGATCTCGGTTTCGCTTATGGCGATCCCAATCGCTTACAACAAGTTGCCTGGAATCTACTCACAAATGCGATTAAATTCACGCCATTTGGTGGGCGGGTTGAAGTGCGTTTATCAGTAGCTCCAGAGAGCGAGAAGCCAACCGCAGGAGGTACAGCGTCCCCTGACTTTCTTGTACGGGCGAATGGCTTACCCCCACTCACTACCAATCCAACTTACGCTCAAATTACAGTTAGTGACACTGGTAAAGGTATTGCGACTGAGTTTTTACCCCATGTATTCGAGTTATTTCGGCAAGCGGATGCTTCGACTACCCGCAACTACAAGGGGCTAGGACTTGGCTTGGCGATCGTGCGCTATCTGGTGGAAATGCACGGCGGTTCGGTAGCCGTCGAGAGCCTGGGAGAAGGACAGGGAGCCACATTTACAGTATTATTGCCTTTGATGGGGATGGAAAGTCGGGAGTCGGTAGGGGCGCACAGCAGTGTGCCCGGACTGGGGAATCGGGAGCCGCACAAGGAGGACAAGGGAGACAAGGAAGAAGCCAAAGCGATCTTTCTCCCTCAGCTTCCTCAGCTTCCTGGGCTCCCTCAGCTCTCTTCTTCTCTCACTCCTCCATTACCGCTCAATAACTTGCGCGTGTTGGTCGTTGATGACGAACCAGATAGCTGTGAAGTGATTGCAGTGATTTTGCAAACGAGCGGTGCAAAGACGTATACTGCTGGCTCAGTACAAGCAGCTTTGCAAGCCTTAGAAGCTTTCCAGCCAGATTTGCTAGTCAGTGACATAGGAATGCCTGGAGAAGATGGATATGCGTTGATCCGTCAGCTCAGAACGAAAACAACAGCACATCGGCAGATTCCGGCGATCGCAATGACAGGATTTGCCAGACTTGAGGATCGGACTCAAGCGATCGCGGCTGGCTTTCAACGTCATTTACCTAAACCCATCGATCCAGACACGCTGATTGCCGTAGTTACAGATTTAATTCAAGAGATAGGTAAGACATTTAATAGTTGGTAGTTGGTAGTTGGTAGTTGGTAGTTGCGTTGTGTGTGTTGCGGTGCGGTGTGGTGCGAGATCGAAAGTGGCGAGAGGCAAATTTTGACTTCTGACTTTTGACTTTTGACTTTTGCTCACCGCCAGTCTTTACCAACACGGATTGTGAGCGAAGAATCCAAATCGCCGATCGCGGCGGCTTCAATATTGCCGACACCTAAGATTTGCTGAATTTTAGCTGCTGCTGCGGTATCGCCTTTTTGAGCAATGATATTTGTCTGGCGCTGAATATCCGACCAATCGGAGACTGCATAGACGTTGGTAAAGCCTTTTTGCTTGAGATAGCGGACGACTTTTTGACTCAATTGGGGTTTGCCCGAAGCATTTTGCACGGCAATTTTCAGACTTGTCAGCGGTTTGGGTTTGGGTGCAGCCCCAATCGTAGAAGTACCAAAGTACTGACTCATAATCTGGTCTTGACCTGAAGTATAGAGCCAATAGCTGCTGGGGTCTTGACTGTAAGGGCTGAGATCTCCTGGTAAAAGCAGCATTTGCCAGTGTTCCGGCTTCATTTGGACGCTAAAACGCACGATCGCCCGCAGTTCTTCTGGGCTGAGATTGGTTTCAACTGCAGTTTGCATAATTTTGGTAATTTCCGGCAGTTGGGGTAGTATTGCCGGACTGGTAAGGCGATCGCGCAAAGCTGCAATCAACATCTGCTGGCGCTGGACGCGATCGAGATCTCCCTGGTTTGAGGCGCGGAAACGAGCAAACTGTTCTGCTTGTTCCCCACTTAAAGTTTGCCAGCCTTGTTCTAGATCGATCTGCAACCGTTGCGTCCGGTCTTGGTATGCCATGCGTTCGGGAACAAATACCTCAATCCCTCCGATTCGATCTACCAATTGCCGCAAAGCATCTGTATTGATGCTGAGGTAGCGATCGATCGGGACATTATTTAACGTGCGGCTGACAACTCGCGCTGCTAAAGGTGCGCCTCCCAAGGCATAAGCGCGAGAAATTTTATCTAGACCGAGCTTGGGTAAGACAACTTGACTATCTTTAGGAATTGAAAGTACCCTGATGGCTGGGCGAGCGGGGTTGAAGCGGATTAACAGCATTGTATCGCTAGTCCCAGTTGCCGACGCAGATTTAGGATTATACCCGATGGTGCTAGGAGGAGGTTCGATACCCAGAACGAGAATATTTACCGGACGGGAGAGATTGTAGGGCAAGCCATTGCGGAGGAAAGTACTACGCGGTTGCGGAGAGTCTCTAGATAGCAAGTCAGAAGAAGTGCGACTGCCCCAAATTGGTAGTAGCAGCGCCACCATTGCCCCTAGCAAGATCGACAGATTGACTACGCCAATCCAAAATAGGAGACGGTTTCTTGTCATCTGAAACCACAACCAACGGCGAAAAGTCAAGAAATTGTGGCGAGTGACAGACAGCGATCGCCTCACCTCCACTTCTTGCAGTTGTCGTTTCAACCGCCGATCGACTCGTTTTAGTACACCAATCACAACAACTTATTCCCCCAAGCCAAACCCTACAGAAATAGTAATCCAATAAGTTACGATTGCCTTTAGCAAAAGCAAAGTAAACTCGAAAGCAGATTTAACAATTTTTGACGCGAACGCTTATGAATGGTTCTCTCATCCCTGTGATTTTGGCTGGAGGTAAAGGCGAACGTTTTTGGCCCCTCAGCCGCAGGCATCGCCCCAAACAGTTTTTAAGTTTAGATGGTAGCGGTAAAAGTTTACTGCAAGCGACAGCCGATCGCCTCTTACCTCTAGCAGGGAATTGGGAAAATCTCTGGGTGGTGACATCAAGCCAACTTGCCGAGGGAGTAGCCGCACAACTCCCCCAGATGCCAGCCCACAACATTTTGGCAGAACCAGAAGGGCGAGATACAGCCCCAGCCGTAGCTTGGAGTACGTTGGAAATAGCGCAACGCTACGGGGAAGACGCTGTTATAGGTTTTTTTCCTGCCGATCCTTGGATTGGAGATTTGCCAGGGTTTCAACACACTCTACAAGCTGCTGCTCAATTAGCTGCCACCACAGATGCGATCGCCACACTGGGAGTTAAGCCCAGCTACCCGGCAACTGGCTACGGTTATATCGAGCAAGGCGATCGGACTGGAATTTATGGTAACTTACCTGTCTATCGCGTCAACCGCTTTACCGAAAAACCAGACCTACATACAGCCGAAGAATTTCTCTCCACGGGGCGGTTTTGCTGGAATAGCGGCATGTTTATCTTTCGAGCCGGGGTGGTACTCAAAGAACTGCATACCCACGCCCCAGACATCCTCATCCCCCTCAAACAGCAAGGCAGAGCGGCTTACTCCCAGTTGCCCAAAATTAGCATCGATTATGCTCTGATGGAGAAAACCAAACTTGCCTACGTGCTACCAGCCGACTTTGGTTGGGACGATTTAGGCGACTGGAATGCGATCGCCCGTTTGCTCCAAGGAGAAACCCCCAACGTCGAAGTCGGTCATCATGTCGGGCTAGATACCGCAGGCAGCTTAGTTTATGCTGAGAACGACGAAGATGTCGTTGTGACTATTGGCTTAGAAGATGTCGTCATCGTGCGCGATCGTAACGTTACCCTCATCGTCAAGAAAGACCGCACTCAAGAAATCAAACAAGTTTTGAAATTATTGCAGGATAATCCTAAATTTAGTCATTTATTGTAAAGGGGTAATTGGTAGTTGGTAGTTGGTAGTTGGGTGGTGCGTGGCTTGCGACTTGCGACTTGCGACTTGCGACTTGCTACCTCAGCTCCCTCAGCTTCCTCCGCCCCCTCAGCTCTCTTCTTCCCCTTGTGGCAGATGAGTTAAGTTGCTATTTAGGATAGAAATTGACTGTTGGTAGCGAGATGAATAGTTATGCTGACAAGCCAGTGGGATGCAGCCGCCAGAACAGTAGCGTTAAACTTGATTGAGTTTTATCAGAGATCTGTTTCTCCTCGTAAAGGCTTTGATTGCTCGCACAGGATTTTGTATGGCAGCCAATCTTGCTCTGCTTATGTCAAACACTTGCTCGTGCGGCAAAGTCTATTATCAGCCATGAAATTATCAACTCAACGATTTCAGGCTTGTTCCCGTGCCAGGCAAATTCTCAAATCTCAAAAAACGTCTGCTGGCTTCTGCTGCATCGTAATTCCTTGCTGCATACCATTATGAGTAGTCAGTTATTAGTTGTCAGTGACTCGTGGCTAGTGGCTGGTGACTAGTGCGTGAAGAACTTACCAACGACTAATGACTAATGACTAACAACCAATTACCCATTACCCATTACCAACTACCTAAACTGTGTTCCTAACTCAAAACACTTCTCGTCAACGAGAAATCGCTGAAATTCTGTTCCGTAACGGCTGGGACTACATGCGACGGCTGCTAACTGGGGGCAAAACAGACGAGCCTCAGTTACCGACACCAGCCGTATTGCGTAAAATTCTGGTGGATTTGGGACCTGTTTATGTTAAATTCGGGCAGCTCATGTCTACCCGCCCCGATCTATTACCTGCTTCTTATATTGATGAGCTGTCAACCCTACAGGATGATGTTCCACCCGTGCCTTGGGCAGAAATTGAAGTTGCGATTCGCCAACAGCTTAAAAAACCTTTAGAAGAAACTTTCAGTAAAATTAACTTTCAAGCTGTTGCCGCTGGATCGATCGGTCAAATTCATCGTGCTACGTTGACAGATGGTCGAGAAGTTGCTATCAAAGTGCAACGTCCCGGGATTGATGCGATCGTCGCTCAAGATATTTCCTTAATTCAAGGAGTCGCCGATTTAGTAGCGCGAAGTGAGTTCGGTCAGAATTATGAGATTAAATCTTTAGCGAATGAATTTACATCTGCATTAGAGGCAGAACTAGACTTCACGAGAGAAGCACATTTTGCCGAACAATTACGCCGCAATTTGTCAGCTAGTCGGTGGTTCGATCCACAGCAATTAGTCATAGCAGAAATTTTCTGGGACTTGACCACAGAAAAATTGTTAGTGATGGAATGGTTAGATGGAGTCCCTTTATTAGCAGCAAACTTTGCTGAAAATAATGGTGTTTCTCCAGAAACCAAACGACAAGAAATTACGACTTTGCTATTTCGGGCTTTTTTCCAGCAGCTTTATATTGATGGATTCTTCCATGCCGACCCGCATCCCGGCAATATTTTCTATCTCAAAGATGGGCGCGTTGCGCTGTTAGATTGCGGGATGGTAGGCAAACTCGATCCTCGGACTCAGCAAATTTTAGTAGAAATGTTGTTGGCAATTGTTGATATTGACGCTCAACGATGCAGTCAGTTGACATTACAATTGTCAGATTCAGCTCAACCCGTAATTTTATCGCGATTGGAAAACGATTACGATCGCATGTTACGGAAGTACTATAACTTAGATCTGTCTCAAATCAATTTCAGTCAAATTATTTATGAATTACTGCAAGTTGCTCGTAACAATAAAATCCGCTTGCCGAGTAATATGGGTTTGTATGCAAAAACCCTTGCCAATTTGGAAGGATTAGCACGTCAATTTAATCCAGAAATTAATTTTCTCGATGAAGTCAAACCTTTGTTAACAGACTTGTTTCGTCGCCAGTTATTAGGCAATCGTCCTGTAGAATCTTTATTACGAACAGCCCTCGATATCAAAAGTCTTTCGCTGCAATCCCCCCGCCAGATCGAACTGTTATTAGACCGCGTGACCTCAGAGACATTGCAATGGAATTTATCGGTACGGGGATTAGATAGCATACGTCGTACCCTTGATGACTCTGCTAACCGCCTCTCGTTTAGCGTATTAGTTGGCTCGTTAATTATGGGCGCAGCGATTATTTCTTCCAAAGCCCAGACAGCACAGCTATCGTGGCTCAGTAGCGTCCTATTTGCAGTAGCAAGTTTGTTGGGATTGTGGCTGATTTTTAGTATCCTGCGATCGGGGCGTTTGCGGTAGGCTTTGTTAAAGCTAGACGAGCCTGCTCAACTTTCAAATCTTCAATAAGAATCGCTCCTCATGTTCCCATTTAAGACTCACGACTCACCGCCTTAATGCAATATCAAATCGTACACAAAACAATCTACACCTACAGCCAACCAATAACTTTAGAGCCGCACACAATTCGATTGCGCCCTCGGTCGGATGGATGGCAAACGTTGCAGAACTTTGAACTAGAGATATTGCCAACTCCCGTGAGTCAGTCTCAAATTATCGATTTGGATGGCAATGCGGCAATTAAAGTTTGGTTTGGTTCGCAAACTACAGAATTATTAGAAATTCAAACGCGATCGCAAGTAGAAACTCACTGCACCAATCCGTTTGGTTTTCTGTTAGAACCGTGGGCGAATAAACTACCAATTGATTATCCAACTTCGTTGCGATCGCAACTCCAACCATATCTACAAGGATATTGGAATACAGCAGGAATAGATCCAATTGCCATTCAACTGGCACAAGAAATTCATCACGCCCAAAATGGGGAAACGGTAGGATTTTTAACAGCACTCAACGAACGAATTTATCAAAATTGCCAGCAAGTTATTCGCGAGACGGGCGCACCTTTACCTCCAAGTATTACTTGGACAGAAAAATCTGGTTCTTGTCGCGATTCAGCAATTTTATTTATGGAAGTTTGTCGTGCTATAGGTCTAGCAGCACGTTTTGTTAGTGGCTACCAAGAAGGCGACCCCGATGCAAACGATCGCCATCTTCACGCTTGGGCTGAGGTGTTCTTACCAGGCGGGGGCTGGCGGGGTTTCGACCCTACACACGGGTTAGCTGTGGCTGACGGTCACATTGCTGTAGCTGCTAGTGCCATTCCTCAAAGTGCCGCACCAGTCAAAGGTGGATACAAAGGAAAAGCACAGTCAGAGTTAAAATACAAGTTATCGATTCAACCTGCGATGGGACAATAGATTTGGTAATTGGTAATTGGTCACGCACCACGCACCACTCATCACAAATTATCGTACTGCTCTAAATGTTCTGGTTCGACTTGTGCCGCAGTTATCCAGGCTTGCATGGCAGGAAGATGCCGAATTGCTTCGGCGTAGTCTTGGCAAATCGGATCTAATTTGACTCCGTAAGTGATAAATCTGGAGACAACTGGGGCAAACATGGCATCAGCAATTGTAAAGTGACCGAACAGCAGATCGCCGTTATTATTGCCAAATTTTTCGCGGCATTCACGCCAAATTGTGGTGATGCGATCTATATCTTCTTGTACTCCTGGTTTCATCCCTTTACCAGGAAAGTGACTGCGGCAATTCATGGGCATATTTTGACGCAAATTTTGAAAACCTGCGTGCATTTCGGCACTAATCGATCGTGCTAAGGCACGGGCAGCTAGTTGAGTTGGTAATAATTTAGCAGCGGGAAATTGTTCGATTAAATATTCGCAAATTGCCAAAGATTCCCAAATTGTAATATCTCCATGCTGCAATACTGGCACTTTTCCAGTCGGGCTGTAGCGAAAAATTTCTTGGCGAAATTGTGGTGTGTCGAGCGGAATTCTGATTTCGTTAAAATCTACGCCAATTTGTGTTAAAACTAGCCAAGGGCGTAGCGACCAAGAAGAGTAATTCTTATTGCCAATAACTAAAGTGAATTGTGTCATAAAAGTTATCAGTTAACAGTTATCAGTGACTCGTGGCTGCTGGCTAGAAAAGAATCTAGTCACTAGCCACTCACCACTCTCTTACTAATGACAAATAACAAATGACGAATGACCAATAAGTTTAACGAATCGGGACGAACCCAGCCTGCTTGACGATCGCCTGACCTTCTTTAGATAGCAACATGTTGACATAGGCAAGTCCAGCTTTTTCATCGACTGAGCGATCGCGACGGATCATGATAAATAGGCGGCGAGTCATTGGATAAGTGCCGTCTAGAAACGCTGGTGCATTAACCTGTCTATTCTCTGTCAAAGGTTGCACGTATTGTTTGGTGTTGGCTTTGGCTAAAGCAATGGGACGGATTGACTTCTGGTTAGCAAAGATAGGAGCCGAACCGTAAGAAATTCCACCCTGTGTTGCAGCAACCTTACGAATTGCTGTGGTGTAATCGCGGACAATTTGCACGTTAGAACCGACATCTTCGCCTTCGCCGCCTAGTAGTAACTTAAGTACGCTAGTAGTTTTGGGATCGAGTCCGACAGGCACAATTGGCACGTTTGGTCCTCCTACCTGCTGCCAGTTTGTCACCTTGCCTCTGAAGATTGCTTGTAATTGGTCTATGGAAAGCCCAGTCACAGGTAGAGATACAGGAGTATAGAAGATCACTCCGTCAATCGCCACTGGTATTTGTTCCAAGGACAATCCACGGACTTTAGCCTTGTTGTAGTCACCTTCTTCAAGGGATCGAGCGCTCTGAGCAATGCTCAATTCACCATCGATCAGCATTTTAATTCCCGTACCAGAACCAGGTTCGCCATTAAAAGGCTCGGTGTAGCGCAGGTGAAAATCTGGGTGGGCTTTGGCGATCGCATCGTTCATGCCAGCAGCAGTCAGCGCTGCAAAAGTGTGAGCGCCACCATAGTTAAATAGACCAGATGGCACATTTTCTACCTCCTGCATTGAATTCCGCAGTTGCAAACCAGAAGTCTCGGCAAGTTCTGCTGGTACTGGCTGTGGTAGGAAGGTCGGGTAATTTTTCCAGACAACATAGGTGAGTCCCCCAGCAACGACTAGAAGTGCCGGAACTAGAAACTTAGCAGGAATTGCAATGGTTCGCCAGTTTTGTTTCAGATAATTTTGTGGCAAGAAATGACGTTTCTGCGGATCTCCATTCAGGGATTGGGAAGTCTTAGGAGCGATTCTCGATGGGTGTGAAAATCCAGACTGAGTAGTCTGAGGGATCTCTAGCTGCCTTGAATGTTCGTTTGGAAGGGCAACGGGCAAGATGGGGTTTAAAACCTGTAAAATCTCATCTGCTGATTGAAAACGATTGGCAGGTTTTTGTGCCAACATTCGATTCAGAGTTTTTGCCAGAAGTGGACTTAACTTTAACTCCTGCTCCCAAGACCACTGTAGAGTATCTGGATCGAGCAACTGCTGAGGTTTTTTCCCCGTCATCAATACGAGGATTGTAATTGCTAGAGCATACAAATCGCTGTGGGGAGCTACTATGCCAAAATAAAGCTGTTCCTCTGGGCAATAACCGATTTTACCGACACAAGTAATCGCAGAACCAGGAAGATTTTGCTCTGCTTCTAGCTGCGTACCTATTTGAATTGCTACCTGTTTCACCCCTCCCATATCAATTAATACGGGCAGACTATCTTCTCTACGAAGGATGATATTATCAGGCGCGATATCTCGGTGAACTACCCCGCGACGGTGAAGATAACTAAGAACTGGTAGTAGGTTTTGTAAAAGTTCTAAAATTTCTGTTTCACTAAAGCATTGACCTTGCTCTAAGCGATGCTCAAGAAGATCCTTATATGTTGGTCCATCAACATAATCTAATACTAAAAAAATTCGTCCTTCTTGCCGAAATATCTGCCAAAATCGAGGAATTTGTGGATGTTCGAGCTGGTGCAGCATCGCTGCTTCTCGTTGAAATAATTCTTCTGCTTTCTTGAGGGCGGTAGTGTTCCTCATCGAAGGCATAAACTCTTTAATCGCGAATTTTTCTCGAAACCGCCCCATGTCTTCTGCCAAGTAGGTTCTACCGAAACCTCCCTGTCCTAGCTGTCGTTGGATGATGTAGCGCTCGTGCAGGCAAGTTCCAGGTTGCAATGGCTCACCATCATTTTCTGTGAGCGAAATTGCACCTACTGGCTGGGATTGTACTATTTGTAAAAGTTCACCACACTGAGAACAAAATCTTGCTCCTGCTGCAACTTGGTGTCCTCTACTACACACAATACTCATAGTCGTTTTCCACCCAGATGACACAAGTATAAAACACTTCAGAAGTCAGCTTATAATTTCGGTATTTATTCGTTGCAATTTCCTGCTTGACAGCATAGATGAAAAAGATGTAAAAAAACCATTAAATCTTCTAGCAGATCGCTTAAGTACTAACTACAAGCCTTCCGATCGCCATTACAGATTTTGTATAGATATTTAAAAATGTCTTGTTTAGAGCAGTGATTTGTAGTAGCCTTTCTTCTCCAAATATTGTTGATGATAGTCTTCCGCCAGCCAATAAGTTGAAGCGGGTTGTATTTGGGTCACGATCGCCTTATCGTACTTATGCGATCGCTCTAACTGCTCTTTAGACTGTCTAGTTGCTTGTTCTTGTGCGGGTGTGTGATAGAAAATGACCGAGCGATATTGTTCTCCTCGGTCTGCACCTTGTCGATTTAAACTTGTCGGATCGTGGATACTCCAGAATAAGTCGAGTAGCGTCTCATAGCTGACTACCGCAGGATCGTACTTTACTTGGCACACCTCAGCGTGTCCCGTAATCCGAGAGAGTACGTCCAAATAGCTTGGATGCTCGAAATGTCCACCCATGTAACCAACAGAAGTGGAGACAACACCTTTACAGGTGCGAAAAGCAGCTTCTACACCCCAAAAGCATCCGGCTCCAAAAGTTGCTATTGCCATAATAAGTGGTGAGTGGTGCGTGGTGAGTGATACGTGGGAAATTGTAGAGACGTTACATGTAACGTCTCTACACTGTCAAAGTTGACAACGCCCTTCGGTATTGCACTCAGTCTTTTGTTGGCGTTGGGCAACAATTGTTTTCAGATCCGGTCGTCCCGTTAGCGCTAAGCGCCAGTCAGCCCAAATTCCGTAGAGGCGATCGACTATAGAACCAACTATAGGCAATTTGGTTGCAGCATAGACCCAACCCATGCCCAAGATTTCGTAAACTCGGCGAAAAACTTCTACGTTTTTGACAATCGTGCCGTCAGGAAGAATAGCGTGGATGCGTCCCATTGCCGTTTCAAAGTCAACTCCACTATTAGCTGCGGGGTTGTAATTCTCGTCTGCAATGTCTACAAACTCGACTAGTCCCCGATTGGCATCTCGTTTGCGCAAAAAATTGACCTCACGCATACACAAGGGACACTCGCTGTCATACAACAGCTTAATTTGCCAGGTCGGAGACTGTATAGCTGTTTGAGTTGCGTGAGGCTGGGTGTTTGATAACGACATATAGCGATCGCGGTTAAATCAGTGACCAGTTTGACAGTGACCAGTGACCAACAACATACGGATTTTTTGTGTGATAACTGATAACTGGTCACTGTCTATTAACTATCTTAATAAAAGTTAATAGCTAGAAACTGCGATCGACGGGCGCTTTCCTAGAGAAGCGAGTTTCGATTGACTTGATAATGATATACAGCACGGGGATGACGAATAGACTCAACACAGTTGCAACGCACATCCCGCCGAAAGTTGCCGTTCCCAGTGATTGACGCGCCGCCGCACCGGGACCCGTAGCTATCATCAGGGGAATACCACCCGCAACCGTGGAAAAGGCTGTCATCAAAATCGGTCGCAAGCGTTCTTTCGCCGCCTCAACGGCTGACTTGGTAATACTCAATCCCTCATCGTGCAGTTGGTTGGCAAACTCGACAATCAGAATTGAGTTTTTACTTGCCATCCCAATTAGCATCACAAATCCAACTTGAGTGTAAATATCGTTGGCTGCACCTCGAACGAGAACGGCAAGTAAAGCGCCAAGAATTGCTAATGGTACTGTCAGCAGAATAATAAACGGATCGACAAAGCTTTCGTACTGGGCTGCTAGTGTCAGAAACACGAAGATTACGCCCAAACCAAAGATAAAAATTGCCTGTCCGCCAGACTCGACTTCTTCTAAAGAAAGTCCAGACCACTCATAGCCAAATCCTCTTGGTAGTGTTTCTTTTGCCACTGCATCCATCGCTTTAATAGCTTGTCCCGAACTCACCCCTGGGACAGGGGAACCGTTGATTTCCACCGAGCGGGACAAGTTGTAGTGGTTGATAATTGAAGGGGCGATGATTTCTTTCACGGTCACTAAGTTACCTAACGAAATCATTTCACCCGTTTGCGCTCCTTCAGGGACATTACGCGATTCTCCTTCGGAGACGCTGCGCGAACGCACGTACAATTTCTTAATATCTTCTGGGTTGGAACGAAACTGAGTATCAGCTTGTACGTAAACTCGATACGCCCGATTGAACTGGTTGAAGTCATTCACGTATGTAGAACCGAGAAAGGCTTGTAGGGTGTTGAAAATATCTTCCACCGGAACCCCAAGCGCGTTAGCCTTATCGCGATCGACTTCTACAGAAATTTGCGGTGTATTTGCACTGAAATTAGGACGTAAACCCGTCAGTTGCGGTCGTTCGGGAGATGGGTAAGTGTTGGCGCGACCCATAAATTGACCCAAGGCTGTACCCATCGCGTCAAAGCCTAAATTTGCCCTATCTTGTAGGTGAAACTCAAAACCGCCAAAATTACCCACACCATTGATCGCGGGAAAGTTAAACGGAATGACGGTAGCTTCTTGAATACTCAGCATTTTCGGGAATAAACCCGAAGGCTGGGGGAAAAAGCCGCCAATAATTGCTTGTAACGATTGGTTTGCGCCTCGTCTCTCTGCCCACGGTTTAAGAGTGGTAAAAATCAAGCCGTTATTAGGTGTCGAACCGCTGAAGCTAAAACCACCGACAGCAAAAACTTGTTGCACTTCTGGCACTTCCTTGAGTATTGCCTCGGCTTTTTCTAAAACTTTTTCGGTGTAGTTAAGCGATACCCCTTCTGGGGCTTGGACGATGGTAATAAACACCCCTTGGTCTTCATCGGGAATAAAGCCTGCGGGAATGAAATTGTAGAGCCAATAAGTAAACCCTAACGCGACTGCAAATAGGGCGAGAATAATTCCCTTAGCATTAGTCAGCTTAGAAATACTACGACTGTAAATTATTCGGGTTTTCTCGATCGCCCAGTTAATCCCATTAAAAAACCAGTTATTCGGGACTTGCCCGCGTCTGAGTAACACCGCAGACAGCATCGGCGTAAATGTTACGGCATTAAACGTCGATACGGTAATCGAAAAGGCGATCGTCAATGCAAACTGTCTGTATAACTGTCCGGTTGTCCCAGGGAAAAACGCCACCGGAACGAATACGGTAATCAAGACGAGAGAAGTGGCAATGACGGCACTAAACAACGAATTCATCGAGGCGATCGCTGCATCTACAGGTCGCATCCCATCATCTTGAATTCGGCGCGTGATATCTTCGACAATCACCACCGCATCATCTACAACTAAACCCGTTGCCAAGGTCAAGCCGAAGAGAGTCAGGGTATTAATTGAAAAACCGAAGATTTTGACAAAAATAAACGTCCCGATTAAAGCTACAGGCATGGCAATTGAAATCACCAATGCCGATCGCCAATTTTGCAAGAAGATGTAAACGATAATGACGACCAATCCCACCGCTTGCAGCAGCGAGACGATCACCTCTTCCGTTCCAGCTTGGATAAATGTCGTGGTATCGAAAGCAATTTCGTAGTGCATCCCAGGCGGAAAAGTTTCTTTTAATCGTTCCATTTCCTGCTTCACAGCCGCCGCCGTATCGAGGGCGTTACTGCCAAATTGCTGATTGATGCCTAAGCCTACACCCCGGTGCGTGACGCGATCGCTTGCAGTAAACCGCAATAGAGAACTATAATTTTCCGCACCCAACTCTGCTCGACCGATATCCCTAAGTCTGATTAAAGT
Organism: Chroococcidiopsis cubana SAG 39.79; assembly: GCF_003991895.1. Lineage (NCBI taxonomy): Bacteria > Bacillati > Cyanobacteriota > Cyanophyceae > Chroococcidiopsidales > Chroococcidiopsidaceae > Chroococcidiopsis > Chroococcidiopsis cubana. The sequence goes on along the minus strand of NZ_RSCK01000014.1, from coordinate 22,203 downwards.
GCCATCTTCAGCAGTTCTAATAACCAGGTTGTTAAATTCTTCCTCGTTCTGTAATCTGCCTTGGGCGTTGACTGCATACTGGTACAGTTGCTCGGATTTATTCGGTGGTTGTCCGATCTGTCCTGCCCCAACTTGCAGGTTTTGCTGTTGCAATGCCGCGATCGCATCTTGGGGAGTCAAGTTACGACTGGCGAGACGATTGGGGTCGAGCCACAAGCGCATTGCATATTTGCGTTCGCCAAAGATTTCTACACCACCAACTCCTTTAATCCGTTTGAGGGCATCGGCAATGTAGAGATCGGCATAGTTGCTTAAATAAGTTTCGTCATAGATATCTTGTTTTTTGTTTTCATCGCGATCGGAATAAACTCCAAATGCTAGCAAAAAGTTGTTGTTAGCTTTCGTGACTTGCACGCCTGTCTGCGTCACGGGTCCAGGCAACCGCGATAGTACCGTCGATACCCGATTTTGCACGTCTACCGCTGCTAAGTCTTGGTTGCGTCCTAATTCAAATGTCAGATTGATGCTACTGGTTCCATCGTTAGCGCTGGTCGATTTGATGTAGCGTAAGCCTTGGATACCGTTGAGTTCTTGCTCTAAGACGTTGGTAACGGTCGATTCAACAACTGAGGCATTTGCTCCCACATAGTTTGAAGTGACGCTGACTTGCGGCGGAGCAATTTCAGGATACTGCGCGACTGGTAATGTAGGGATAAATGCAATTCCCAGCAGGGCAATGATAATCGAACACACCGCTGCAAAGACGGGGCGTTTGATGAAAGTATCGGAAATCGAGAAAATCATAAAGTATTATTACGAAGTCGGAAGTCGGCAGTCGGAAGTTATTCACCCGACTAGAGGTCTGACACGCTTGAAATCCCGATCGGTAGCATTTTTGCTTCTCTCCATAGCTGAAGTTAGCGATGTGCGCAGGCTAATTGGTAAAGTACCCATTTTTCTCTCAATTCAGGCAAGGAGGCAAAGCCTACAAAAGCAAGATGATTTGGTTATGAATCAGAAAACAGAAAACAGAAAGCAGGGAGCAGATAAAACAACTTGAGTATAAACTCGGATGAGCGATCGCTCGCGACAGTTCCGGATACAAGAGTTTGTGAATGGACGAATTGCTAGATCGCAGTGTAATACACATACTACACAATTGGTAAATAACTTTGGGGCGATCGCGCTTTTCCTTTCAAGGCAAAATTTACACCTCTTATAGGGTAAGCATTCTACGTATCTGGTCAGGTATGTTAAGCATACGATATATTCTTGTAGTCTATTATTCTGACACAAGTGAGGTACATTGCAAGGTCAAGTAGCGAACAAATGTACTAATAATATAAAATTAGTGCTGATGTCTCAAGACGCTGTTGGAGATCGCTGTAATATCAATGTTCGGTAGTGGGTTCCACAGAGGAGCTTTCCCAATGGCTTAAGATGACAGCGTTAACCGTATTACTGACGACATTTAAAACAGTTTTCAAGCCATCCGTGAGGCGATCGACACCTGCAACAAGGGCTACTCCCTCTACGGGCAGTCCGGCGGCTGAGAGTACAGTTGTCATCATAATAATTCCTGCGCCTGGTACGCCTGCGGTACTAAATGAAACCAGAAAAGTACTGAGAGCGATCGCTAGCATTAGTGATGGAGTCAGCGGAATCTGATAGAGTTGGGCGATAAATAGAGCGTTAAACCCTTGTAAAATTGCCGAACCGTCGCGTTTTAAAGCCGTACCCAAAGGAATAGCAAAACTAGCAATATCTTCGCGCATTCCATAGTTTTCTTGGGCATTCTGTAAGGCAATTGGTAGCGCTGCATTCGAGCTTGCCGTACCAAATGCTAAAGATAAAGTTGGGAAAAAACATTGAAAAAAGTGTATCGGCTTGGCTTTAAGAATGAATAGAACAAGAGCATAAAAACCAATCATAATTATCGAGCCAATACATAAACCGATAACATAGACAAAAAGTTTAACAATTAATTCTAATCCCTGAGTGGCGATCGCCGAACTAATTAAAGCAAAAACTCCAATTGGAGCTGTATATAAAATCAACGATAAGATCTTCTCAAAAATAAAATAAACACTTTCTATTAAGCTAACAAAGTTTGTAGCTTTATCTCCAATTAATTGAAGGCCAACACCAATTAAAGCAGCAGAAAAAATCGTCTGAAGTAAGTTCCCCGTGCTTAATGCTTCTAGAGGATTAACCGGAATCAAACTCACTAACCACTCAATTAAAGATTGCTTTTGGGTTACTTGGGTAACTTCGGCAATCTGAAAGCCAGTAACTCCAACTCCAGGTTTCAAGACAATTGCCAGAAAGATACCCAAACCAACCGCGATCGCGCTAGTAACTGCATAACTAGAAATTAACTTTAGCGCGTATCTGCCAACTTGAGTAGCATTTTGAATCCGAGTTAAGCCGAGAATCAGCGAAGAAAAAACAATCGGCACAACTACAAATTGAATCAGACGTAAGAAAGCCTCACCAAGAGGGGAAAGAAGGTAGTAGTCGAGAAACGCAATCGCCTCTGGAAAGCCATAAATTAACAAGATTCCAAAAGCAATTCCTAATCCAAGCGCAGCTAAGATTAACGTTGATATTTTCATTAAATCAACTATTTTGACAGAACTTTTTATCTGAGTATATATTATAATGTTTCACAAACACAGCTTAAATACTCTTTGTGTCCTTCTTTGCGTCTTTGCATCTCTGCGCGAAACAAAGAAAAAAATATCCTCCACCCAGCTATATAAAGAGGATAAAAAACTAGATCTCCTCAACTACAATATCTTCTCCAAAAATTGCTTAGCGCGATCGCACTGAGGATGAGTAAAAAACTGCTGAGGCGATGCATCCTCCGCTAACCGTCCTCCATCTAAAAACAAAATGCGATCGGCAACTTCTCGCGCAAATCCCATTTCATGAGTGACGATCGCCATTGTAATCTTAGTTCTAGCAAGATCTTTCATAACTTCCAACACCTCCTTCACCATTTCTGGATCGAGGGCTGAAGTTGGCTCATCAAACAACATAACTTCTGGTTTCATAGCCAAAGCACGAGCGATTGCCACTCGTTGCTTTTGTCCTCCAGATAATTTTGATGGATATACCTTAGCTTTTTCTGCTAAACCAACTTTTTCTAGCAGTTCCATTCCTGCTTCACGGGCTGTATCTTTCGGTACGTGCTTGACTTTAATCGGAGCATAGGTGACATTATCTAATACTGTCATGTGCGGAAATAAATTGAAATGCTGAAATACCATACCGACATTTTGACGAATTTTCATAATATCAGTGTGGCGGGAAGTAATATCAGTACCATTAATATAAATTTTACCCGCAGTTGGTACTTCTAGTAAGTTTATACATCGCAAGAATGTAGATTTTCCCGAACCAGAAGGTCCAATAACTGCAACAACTTCTCCTTTTCTAATTTGGGTCGAAATCCCTTGCAAAACTTTGAGACTGCCAAAAGATTTCTCTAAATTTTCAACATGAACAGCAACATCTTGCTCAAGTGCTACGCTGTAATCTTCTTTCAAGTACATATCCCCCCCAAGTCAAACTCATGACTAATAAGTAGTAAATTAAACCCGCAAACAGCAGCGGTTCAAAATAGATATATTTTTCTGCTCCAACGATTTGAGCGCGACGCAAAAGATCGGCTACGCCTATTGTAGAAACTAATGCCGAATCCTTAAGTAAAGTAATACTTTCATTCACCAAAGCTGGTAAAATATTTTTGATTGCTTGAGGCAAAATAATATCTAACATCATCGGCTGGTAGGCAATTCCTAATGACAAAGCTGCTTCCCTTTGTCCCTTATCGACTGCCAAAATGCCCCCGCGAATTGTCTCAGAAATGTACGCTCCTGAGTTGAGGGTGAAGGTGATGACCCCTGCTAATAAAGCGGGAATATCAAAGCCCGTGAGTTGTGGTGTAGCATAGTAGACTAAAGCAATTTGTAGTAGTAATGGCGTACCGCGAAATATAGAGGTATAGGCATTAGCAAGCCACACCAACGGCTTAAATGTAGAAATTTTTAACAGTGAAAGAATTGTTCCCCAAATGAAGCCGAAAAAGACAGACAAGGCACTAAAAAGTAGTGTAGTTCCTACGCCTTCAATAATGAAAGGAATACTGGCAGAAATATTACCAGAACCCGATGTTGCTGCGTTGGTAGCTGGTTGTTCGTTATTCCCAAACCATTTATTAATCAGATTTTTCATTTCACCGCTGTCCTGTAATTGTTTAAGGACGCGGTTAAAATCGCCAACTAAATTTGAGCCTTTGGGAAAAGCGATCGCAGATCCAGCTTCTTCTGTATTAGCAAGAGTATGAAATTCTAAATCTGGATTGTTAGCAACAAAACCTTTGGCAATTGTATCTTCAATAATTGCTGCTTGAATTCTACCAGATTTAACTTCTTGGATAATTTCACCAATTCTGTTTAAAGGAACTAAGTTTACTCCTTTAAATTTTTTCGCGGCTTTCTCTTGCAGAGAACCGAGTTGAACGCCGACTTTTTTGCCTGCTAAGTCTGTTGATTTAGTTAGGTTACTACCTTTCTGGGCAATAATTGTATTTTTAGCTTCGTAATAAATGTCAGAAAAATCGACATTTTTTCTGCGTTCGGGGGTAGGTGTCATTCCCGCCATCGCAAAATCAGCTCGTCGAGATTGCAGAGCCGGAATAATACCGCTAAAGTCAGTATCGCGAATTTCTAGCTCAAAGCCTAACTCTTTAGCGATGTATTTTGCAATATCAACGTCAAAGCCGATGATTTCGCCTTTACCTTTTGCCGTATCGCGAAATTCGTAAGGTGGATAGTCCGCTGATGTTACCATTACCAGTTTTTTGCCTGCATATGGCTGTTGGGCGACTAGTTCATTTACCCAGCCAAAGCAGAGACTAACAAATAATGCCGTACTCAATAAAAGTGCAAACAAAAGCCTTTTTTTTCTGGGCATAGCAATCAACTTTTGTTTTTATCTATGGTGTTGAACTGTTGCTAAGCTATATTTGAGAGATTTTAAGAACAGTTCCAACTATCCTAAGACTTATTTTCAGAGTTAGGCGATCGCTTTGCTACAAATTTATCGCAATTCTCGATTGCGTGCGTGATGTTTGTAGAGGCGCACGGCTGTTAGGGCGCACAGCTGTGCGCCCCTACACCCTTAAACAGGGGGAATTAAAGCCCTCTTTTCAATTCAGTTAGGGAATCGAGCGAGGATCTCCTGTGAAAATTCAGACTAAAATCTTTTTAGCTTTTGCAGATCGGTTTTTTCTTTGTCCAAATTTCTGAGTTGGATTTTTTGCTGTTCTAAATTACTTTTAAGTAACAACTGATTCTTTTCAATATCGATAATATAAGTAGTAAATTTATCGTTAGCAATTTCTAGAGCATCTTTCAATCGCTTCTCTTCTGTCTCTAAAACTGTCGTAATTTCCAGAACTAATTTCTCGACTAAATTTTTACTCAAAGACTGATAGTGATTGGATAATTCTTTTCTTAATTTATCAGCGATCGCCTCTAGCTGAAGCGTGGTATCTTTCTGATAAGTGTAGGTCAGCAAACAAATTAATAAAAATATCACAATACCAAACAGAATAGGATTTTCTCTTAGAGGTTGGGTAATACTGGAAATAACTTGCTTGCCACCACCACTGACTCTTATCCCAATAAACATAGCACCAAAGCCAACTAGAAAAGTAAATTGCATCATGTTGGCTCGGATTTGTTTCAGGACGTATGTTAATGGAGAAACCCCCTGATAGCGACCTTCATAAGGAGCTTCAATAAAAGAATTCATTAAGCTTTTTTGAAGATCTATGCGTCGGTCAGAATAAAAAAGGGATTTATCTAGGTTTATCGATGGTAAGAAATTGAGTATTTTATATACAGTTTCAACTATGGTATTTAATCCACCTTCACCATAAGTCGTAGTCACTAATTGCCATTCTTTATCTGCCCACTTTTTCAATTCATGGCTGCAAAAATACGTTAAGTCGGCGTTGACGTTACCATTCGCAGTGACTGGATTTTCTGCTTTTAGTTGAATATATTGAAATCCCCCTTTTTTCAAAACTTGTGGTTTTAGTCGCTCGATAAACTCTTCAACTTTGTACGTAATACTTTTTTTACTATACGTATCTAATAAAGCAGCTTTCGATTGATTGAGTTCGAGCTTAACTTGCTTAAAAAACTTATCCTTGTCATCACTAGCTTTTCGTAAAGCTTTCTTTGCCTGCTCTTTTACATCGTCAGTTGCTAAACCTTGAATTCGCGCTTCTTCTTGCTGAAGTTGTTGAGCGATCGCCTCAGCTTCGCGATCGAGAACTTGCTCTATGACGCTAAGTTCTTTTATCACTCGTGCAGTCAATCGTTGAGCTAAAATATCTTCTGGCTTACCTTTAATAAATGTTTCTAAAGATTGACAAAATTTTTCTAGTTCCTGTTGCGCTACTGAATTAATTTCTGAGGTTTGAGTTTGGAGAGAGAACGAACTGAGAGATAGAACTACTAATTCAAAAACATCACTTAGATCTTGACTGCGCAGCCAGGTTTCAACTTGAGTTAAACTGGGAATACTACCAATAACAACGCACTTAGCGATCGGTGCTGCATTAGCGATCGTTATTAATCCCTGCCAAGCGTTTGTAAGTGTGGCGAGATCGCACACCAAACAAAGAATATCGCAATTGAGTATTTCTACTAAAGATTCTGGGTATTCAGTCGTTAAACTGTACTCAAACACAAATTCTGGATAAGCCGAACTTGCTGATGCGGCGAGAGTAATGCGATCGCCTGTCTGTAATTTTTGGCATCCTTGTAATCGAACTCCATTAATATAAGTCCCATTAGTGCTGTTGCGATCGCAAATTTCCCAAGCTAAATTTCCACAAGGACTAATTTGAGCGTGATTCCAAGAAACTTTTTTGTACAAACTTGAATCGATTGCTATTTTGCTATCAGGATTACGTCCGATACTAGTTGTTTCAGTAGTAGAAAGCGGGTATATTTTTTCGCTGCTAGATGTTGATAATACTAGTATGGCACTTCCTGCCGATCGCACGGGTTCGACCTGCTTTGGTAAAGCGCTGACTCCAACCTGATAAAATTGCGATAATCTATGCCGCTCGAAATAAATTTGAAGCGATCGCGCTGCGATCGAGTTATTGCTGACAATTTGTAATTTTATTTTTTCTGTTTTGAGACAAGCGGCAATTTTTTCTAATTCTTGAAAAACCGTTCTAAATTTTCGATCTCGCTCAAAGTTAGTGCTGACAAATTTTTGAATTTCCTGAATTCGTGCTTGTAGCTTTTCATATTTGGGTGACATAAGTTGTCAGTTGTCAGTTATCAGTTATCAGTTATCGGCGCTCGGTGACTAGATGAAGAATCTAGTGACTGGTGACTAGTGACTGGTGACTAGATGAAGAATCTAGTGACTGGTGACTAGTGACTGGTGACTAGATGAAGAATACCGCTACTAGGCACTAGCCACTAGCCACTAGCCACTATTAAATAAACACACTACCAACCTGGATTATTATCCTCGGTGCTGTTACCATTTGGTTCTTGCTCAATCGGACTGTCAGGTACTGCTTCGGCGGCGCTATTATTGTCATCCACGCATCCAAATGCTGGATCGCCGTTGGGACAAGGATCTGACGCATCTGGCTCGACAAATGTAGAAGTTTGTTTCAACTCTGGGATTGATGCTTCAGGAGTCGATTTAGCAGCTTTACTAGATCCTGGAATCTTCTGCTGTATAGGAGGATTTACAGCTTTGATAACTGGCTGTGGCTGTTGAGGCAGGACTTGAGCTGGTTTGGCAGCAGCGGGAGATGAAGTTGGTGGATTTGGTTTTTGCGCCAGTCGAGAATTAGCTTGCTCGACAATTTCATTACGTTTTGTATTCCAAAATAGCGTGCTGGATGGAATTTTTTTAGCTGTGTTAACTGCATCCTGCCATCGACTTTGGCTGAGGGCTTGTTCTGCTAGTTTTAAGTAGTCTTGATTCGTTTTTGATTCTCTTTCCCAAGTAGCGACTGTTTGTCTTACGTCTTTAAAAATAGAGCTTTTTGGAGGAATTGCTCTGGTTAATAAAACAGCTTTTTCAAAATCACCATCTCTTTCATAAGCGTCTTTCGCTTCTTGAAAAATTCTCTTAGACCACTGACTAGTGAGTAGTTGAGCTTCTTCAAACAAAGGTTGCTCCGCTGGCACTGTAGACACGACTGCTAGCGCCTCAGCAATTTTGAATTCCTCTGCTAAAGCTTTAGCTTGAGCGATGCGACACTCATTAACCGATTTCGTTAAATTTGTTTGTGCTTGTTTATCTTCTATGGTATTGCTGCTAGGAATGTTAATAGTTGCGCCATGCTTGATGCATTCTTCGTATTGTTTTGTTTTTTTCAACACTTCAACTTGTGCTAAGCCAGATTTGATGCTTTCTTTATTCATCACGACCAGTCCGAAAGCAGCCGCGACACTAACGACAGCAGCAGCACCCATAGTCATTCCCAAAGGAGATTTGAGTTTAGCCGCAAAATTAGCTAAACCACCCGATCGCTTGCTAGGTTGAGTGCTGGGTGAATTTGTCGTGATGTTTTGGTTCGTCGCTGGCTGAGTGAAGTTAACTGGAGTCTGAGGAATTGACGGAGCCGAAAACTGACTGCTGGGAACTGTCGCTGGTAAGACGGCGTATTGACTTGCTTGTTGCGTCTGCGAGTATTTGGGGCGTTGGTCTAACTCTGTCGTGGCATAACCAGCGTTGATTGAAGATGGCGATCGCAATGCCTCTATAACTTCAGCTGCTGACTGATAGCGCTCTCTAAAGTCGTAGCGTACCATTTTGTCGATCGTTGCTGCGAGGCGATCGCTAACTTGTGCCTGACCTTGCCAGTCAATTTCTCCCTGAAAATTTTCTCTTAAATCTTGCGTCGTGAGTCCGGTGAGTGCCTGAATCGCAATGACTCCCAGGGCGTAGATATCGCTATTAAATTGCGGTCTACCTCGCGCTTGTTCCGGTGGCATATATCCAACAGTACCCACGGCGATCGAGGCGCTAACTTGGCTTTGAGCTGTCAGCAGTTGGACGTTAATCTCTTTAACAATACCAAAATCTACGAGGACTAATTTATTATCTTGTTGGCGACGAATTATGTTATTTGGTTTGACATCGCGATGGATTGCTCCCTGCTGATGCACGAAGTTAAGAATCCCTAACACGTCTAAGAGCATTTGGATTACTCGATCTTCGTGCCAACGACGACCACCGAACAATTCTGCACTTAGCAAATGTCCTTCGATTAACTCTTGCACCAAATAAAATTCTTGGTCTTGCTCGAAATAGGCTAGTAATCTGGGAATTTGGTCGTGAATTCCTAGCTTTTCTAAAATTTTGGCTTCTTTATCAAATAATCGTCTAGCTGCTATTAAAAAGTTGGTATTGCTATTTGCTGGCTTCAAATGTTTGACTACACAGCAAGGATTACCAGGACGACGGGTATCTTCAGCGATGTAAGTTTGGCTAAATCCACCTGCACCCAAGACTTTCAGGACTCGATAACGCCCATCTAATAATTGACCTAGCATTGATGTGATATTTTGCGAGTTAAAGATGCATTCAATTGAAAAGTAGATGATTTCGGATATTATCTGTTTTTTATTTACTTTTTGTTAAAAAATTGGTTAGTAAGATAATCCGCAATCAGACAAGTAATTCTAAAACCTAACTATGACAGATTTATGGATTATGAAATCATAAGCTTTGCTAAAAATATTTACTGTTCTAATTACGCAGTACAATTACTATAAAGTGGTAGGGGCGCACAGAGAAAGAGCCCCTACAAAGATCGCGTACGCAATCGAGAATTGCTATAACTGCCACAGCACGATCGCCTTGTCGCGATCGCCACTAGCGAGGAATTGCCCGTTCGGACTAATCGCGATCGCCCCAACTTGCCATGCATAGCCGCAGATAGCATACACTTCCTCTGCTGCACTTAGATCCCAGACTTTGAGTAATTTATCTTCAGTCGCGATCGCTAGTAGTTTACCATCAGGACTAAAGGCGATCGCGTTTACCGCAGCCCGCAAAGCTGGCAAAGCAGATTCTTCACCCGTATCGATATGCCACAGTTTAATAATCTTATCTGCACCGCCACTAGCGATAATTTGACCGTCAGGGCTAATAGCCACCGCATTCACCCCTAATTTGTATCCTTCCAGTTTGTGGATTTCTGCACCCGTGCCGAGATCCCATAGTCTCACGGTTTTATCCGCGCTGCCACTCACTAGCATCTGACAATCAGAACTAAACGCAACGCTATTTACAGCCGAACTATGACCGATAAAAGTAGAGATTTCTTCAGCCGTGCTGAGGTTCCAGAGTTTGATTGTCTTATCGGCGCTACCACTGGCAAGAACTTGACTGTCAGGACTAAACGCAACGGCATTAATCGCCGATTTATGTCCGTTAAAGGTATTGACAACTTGCTCAGTATTGAGTTGCCACAATTTGATGGTTTTATCAGCGCTACCGCTAGCAAGAACTTGACCGTCAGGACTAAACGCAACTGTACGTACCAAATCTGAATGTCCGGTTAATGTCAGAATTGTTGGATTTAAACCAAGCTCCCATAAGCTTTTACCAGTATCGGGTAGTGCTGGAATCGCAGGACTTGCAGAAATGACAGCAGATATAGGTTCGGGGACTGGAGCGATCGCTGCTGCTTCTGGTTGGGCGATCGCCGCAGGTTGTTCCACCGCATCAGTCTGTGGTGCTGGCTTGGCTGGCTCGATTTCAGGAGCGGGTGGCTGTACTGCTTCAGGTTGCGGTGGTTCTGGTGTAGCAACGATTGGTTCAGGCTCAACTGCTGATTCTGCTACAGGGACAACTACACTTGCATGAGCTTCCGTTATCGGTTTTTGGGCGCTCGTCGGAGCTTTAACGAGTACAGTCGCAGGCAAAGCTTGGCATTCAAACAGAAACTCTGCACCTTCCCAACTAAGGGTAATGCGATCGCCCGATTGTAACCTCCGCCATTCTTCGCCAATTTGCTTACCGTTAATATACGTGCCGTTGGTCGAGCTGAGGTTACAAACTTCCCAAACAGGCTCGGAACTTTTTTGCCAGCGTAACTTGGCGTGATAGCGCGAAACTGTCGTGTAACGCTTAGGATCGAGAGCAATTTGACAATCAGGCGATCGCCCAATGACAATTTCTTCATCGGGAGAGAGAAAATAACGCGGTTGTTCTCGCGCTCCCGCTGGCTCGGAAGATTCGCAAAGCGTCAGTGTAGCAGAAGATTGCATTGTCAGTTATCAGTTATCAGTTCTCTGCGAGCGGTTATCAGTGTAGAAATACGACCTCTTACCTGTTATACAAACACCAATCGGTCTTGCATTCAAGAGAAGCGATCGCCCCAAACTTGCGATCTCTTAGTAGAACAATATACTAAATCGATCGCGTAATTCTACGTGGGATTGGTTGTCAGTTGTTAGTTGGTTGACTGATAACTGGTCACTGATAACTGATAACCGACAACTAAAGTTTATTGACTTGGATAGGGAACGAACTCATTTTTTGACAGGTACGATCAATTGCCGTACAATACTCAGTATAGTTGAACATAATTAGACATATTTGGACGTATTTGGACAGTATTCGGACACAATTATTATGCATAACACGGCAAATAAAAGCCGTAAGCCTACAAGAGAACGTGCTAAGGGTGAACGGTTAGAGGCTCGCGTTACTAAAGAGCAAAAAGAGTTGTTTCAGCGAGCTGCCGATCTCCAAGGACGTTCGCTGACAGATTTTGTGATTAGCAGTGTAGCTGAGGCAGCAAAACAGGCGATTCAGGAACAGGAGCTGATGATTTTAAGCGCGCGCGATCGAGCAGTTTTTGTTGAAGCGCTGCTTAATCCCCCAGAGCCAAGCAATAAACTACGAGCTGCCGCTAGACGTTATCAGCAAAAAATGGAATTGTAGGTGAAATCGCTCAATGGATTTTGATTATTTAATAGAGCCGCTGGGTTCAGAGCATAACCGAGCGGTTTTTTGTTGCGGCGTTGAAAAACTAGATCGTTATCTTCAGAAGCAGGCAGGACAAGATGCTCGTAATTATGTTGCTATTCCTTACGTCTTGTTTGACAAAACCTCTAATGTCGTTATTGGGTATTACACGTTGAGCGGAACGAGTATTATTGCAGGAGAACTACCAGCCCAGATAGTTAAAAAGCTGCCGAGATCTCCAAGTTTACCAGCAACTTTGCTGGGACGATTAGCAGTTGATGAAAATTACCGAGGCAAGGGATTAGGCGAAGAGTTATTGATGGATGCCTTGTACCGCAGCCAGTCACATGCAAATAGTGTCGCTTCAATGGCTGTAGTGGTTGATGCCAAAGATGAAAAGGCTCGTTCTTTTTACGAACATTATGACTTTATTCCGTTTCCAGATCGTCCAAATCGACTATTTTTGCCTATGACTACGATAGTCAAGATGTTTAACTATTCAACTTAAAGCTTGACTTGCCTTTTTGGATCGCAGCTACGTCACTTCAGGCGATCGCTCATTCGAGGCGATCGGTTTCCAGCGGAGATTGAGTCGGTGTATCGATCGCGAATTTTGCTAAGCGCCTCCTGAATTCATCGAACGCGACATAATGAATAAAGATGGGGCAAGAGTGTAAGTCATACTTCTTGCCCTAGCAGATTGTAAGATAAGACTTTCAAGATTTAAATCAGCAGCGCTATGCAATCAGCAGTAGGTTCTGACCAATCTCCCGCAATGGATGCACCGAAACAGGGGCTACCAGTTACTATCATTACAGGCTTTCTCGGTAGCGGTAAAACAACTCTGCTCAATCACATCCTGACTAACCAGCAAGGTCTCAAAACAGCCGTTTTAGTGAATGAATTCGGCGAAATTGGGATTGATAACGAGTTGATCGTCACCACAGGCGATGACATGGTGGAGTTGAGTAACGGCTGTATCTGCTGCACGATTAATAATGATTTGGTAGAAGCCGTTTACAAAGTGTTGGAACGTCCAGAAAAAGTTGATTATCTCGTCGTAGAAACAACAGGAGTTGCCGATCCTCTCCCTGTGGCGCTGACTTTTCTAGGCACGGAGTTACGCGACATGACACGCCTAGATTCAATCATCACGGTCGTAGATGCGGCAAATTACAGTTTGGATCTGTTTAACTCTCAAGCAGCTTACAGTCAAATTGCCTATGGGGATGTCATCATTCTTAACAAGGCGGATTTAGTCGAGGAAGCAGATCTCGATCTTTTAGAAGTCAAGATTCGGGATATTAAAGATGGGGCAAGAATTTTGCGGACAACGCGATCGCAAGTTCCTCTCCCATTGATTCTTAGCGTCGGTCTGTTCGAGTCGGATAAGTATTTCGATACTCCCGCTGGTCACGACCATCACGACCATCACGACCATTCAGACTGCGACCACGACCATCACGACCATCACGACCATCACGACTATCACGACCATCACGACCATCACGACCATCACCATCATCACTCCGATCACTTAGAGAACGATGGTTTTACCTCAATATCTTTCCAAAGCGATAAGCCACTGGCAATTAGAAAGTTTCAGTATTTTCTAGACAACCAACTTCCTGAAAATATCTTCCGCGCCAAGGGGATTATGTGGTTTGAGGAAAGTCCAAAACGCCATATTTTTCACCTCTGTGGTAAGCGCTTTACTCTAGAAGACGAGGAATGGAACGGCAAACCCAAAAAGAATCAACTGGTACTGATCGGACAAAATCTAGATCGAGAGGCTTTGCTTCAACAACTACAAAACTGCATTTGTCTGCCTTCTACCAGTCGTGGTAAAGGGTTTAGCAAAGGATGAAAATATGGCGCAAAGATGCAGAGCTGATTTAGCGCCTTTGCGGGAAATACTTGGCATTACATTCGTAGGGGGGCACAGTTAGCTGTGCCCCCCTACACATTGTGTACCCTACGTAACTGAAAACAGCGATTTATGTTAGGAGATATTGCGATCGCATCTCCACAAATGTAAAAAAATGTATTTCTAGCTACAGACGTATTTATTTATCCGCCGAGTTATTATAAAATCGTATCAATAAATACAGTTTTACTTATAACCGTGTCACAAATCGATTGGGAAGAAGCTTTTGAATATTTGCCAGGACTCGTAGTTGAGCTGAAGTCTCGTCCCGGCGTAATTGATACGATCGCGGCTTACGATCTAACTATGGTTCCCCCCATTTGGTTAGAGAAAGATCCGCGCCCCCGCTATCCCCACGAATTGCAGATTGTCTCGCGGGAAAGAGTACAGGCGTGTCAACTGGTAGAGACAGTTAACAGTTAATAGTGGTGCGTGGTGCGGGAAAATACTACCGATCGGCGATCGATGAGCAATGCCCATGAACGGCTATTTTATTAACTAGTTAACAGTAGAGAGCTTACTCTAATCGATCAGGTGAAATTCTTTGAGTGCGGGTAGAAAATTTCGGTTTTCGTGGCTCGAACGGCTGAGTTTAATTAATGCAAATCTTTCTACGGGTGGTAAATTTGCCCATTGCTCTGAACTAAGCGTCACGCCAAACTCGCCAGCTTTCTCCCCAATGCTAGCAGGAACAGTTGCTGCATTCATCCAATCGGGATTCTCTTCTACTGGCAGTTCGCTAGCCGATTTACCAGTATATTGAAAAACTAAGTCTTGCAACCACTGACGATATGCTTGAATTTCTGCTGGCGTATTACAGGGGCGATCGATTAGTGCTTGTCGATCTTCCTGACTGAATTGGTTCCATTCAGGTAATTTCAGTTTAATTCCACAAGTATCTAACTTGTAACGTACCTGCATGGGAATACAGCGCAGGGAGTCTACAAAGTCAGCTTCAAATTGAAAAAATCGTGTCATATCATGATTCGCGATGCGAGAACGGCATTGGATATAAAGCATCGCCCATACTTCCAGCGTAAAACATCAGCAACCCATCTCCGACAACCTGCAATCGCGAATGCAAAATTCGGGATTAGGTTGCTAACCGCTGCCGAGTTGGTCACTGGTCACTGGTCACTGATAACTGTTAATGTTGTGTTTTTTCTTGTAGTACAGAAAGCATTTGTTTTCTGACTGCATTCGCCCAAAGATCGAAGTTAAAATCTTTGCTATCGGCGATCGCGTTATTTGTCACGGGTTGAGTTTTTTGAAGTTGTGCTTTTTTATCCATTGTGCCTCTGAGTAATAGATTGAGAAATTTTGTGGTTAGTAATATCTATACAAAATTAGTCATAAATAATAAACAGTTATGATGTGGAAAATGCATCAAACTGATTAGCTTTTAGAATATACAGGAAAGTACTACCTATACTCAAGCATGAATTTGTACTTAACTTGAGCAAAAAGAATTGACAGTTTGACTAAATTGTCTGAAAAGCTCAAGTATAGGCAATCAAGCGACCGCAGATAACGATCCCCGTCCATGCGAGTAAGGAGATCGTGGCGATCGCTTTTACAAAAATTAATTGATAGCAAATTCTTCCGCTGAAGCCTGCGGGAGTATGCTTTTGCATGGCGACGCGAAGATGCATCACCCATAGTGGAAGCATTTAGTCAAGTGGTTGAAGAAGTTAATTGTTGAATGGTAGTTGGTAGTTGGTAAGTCGCAAGTCGCTACTCCCTACTCCCTGACAACTGAGCTAGCTCATAGATAACTCAAAGCTATTTTGTCACAGTAAAGGTAGCCAAGAATTAACTTAGAGGTCAAATGTATGACCCACGCTACCCTTAACTACGAAACTGCCCCAGGACATGAAGTTTTAGCAGCAGCAGGCAAAAAATATCTCCGTCCAGGCGGACGTTTAGCGACAGAGCAACTATTTCAATGGGCGAATTTTCAACCAGGGGAAACGGTTTTAGAATTAGCAGCGAGTTTCGGTTTAAGCGCGATCGCAATTGCTCAGCGCTATGGCGTGCGGGTTGTGGGAATTGAGAAAAATCCCGATTCTGTGGTTCGCGCTCGTGCTAATGTTGCCGCAGCAGGTTTGAGCGATCGAGTTGAAATTATTGAAGGCGATATCTTTCATCTCGATCGCTTGACAGAAAAGTTTGATTATGTATTGGCAGAAGCGATCCTGACCATGCAATCTCCGCCAGGAAAAGCGAAAATCTTAGCAGGAATTCGCGATCGCCTCAAGCCTGGTGGTAAGTTTTTATCTCACGAACTTTTAGCACAAAATCGAGAAGAAGAGATTCACCGCGCTTTAGCACAAGCGATCCGAGTCAATTCTACGCCTTTATCAGAGTCTAGTTGGATTGCAGCTTGTGAAGCGGCTGGATTAACAGTACAGCAACATCAAACCGGAGAAATGGGATTGCTCAAACCGCAGCAAATGCTTGCAGACGAAGGTATTTTTAACACAATTCACATTTGGTGGAATATACTGACGCGATCGCAAATTCGGCAACGAGTTTTAACAATGCGCCAAGTTTTCCAAAAGTATCGGCAGGACTTAGGTTACATTATTTTGTCTGCTGTTCGCTCTTAAGCTCACACCTATCAACAATAGCTCTGAGCATTTTGACTTTTAACTTTTAACTTTTAACTTTTAACCGAGGAATTCATGAGTACCACCCTATTACCCTTACGATCTTCATCCACGCAGTTACGGGCAAATATTGAATATCCCCAAGCTGGGGTATTGAGTAAAGTGCTGGTTAAAGATAGTTGCTGTCAATACACTCTGTTTTGTCTCGCGGCTGGAACTGAAATTTCCGAACATACATCTACTCGCAACGCTACCGTCAACGTGTTGGATGGCAAGGGAATTCTCACCCTAGAAGGACAAGACATTGTTCTAGAACCAGGAGTATTCATCTTCATGCCTGCAAATGCTCCTCACGCTTTAAAAGCCCAGGAAAACTTAGCTTTTTTACTAACCTTGTCAGAGAAAAACGGGTAGCGCAGCATAGCGAAAATAAATCACCGATCAGTCAAATAAACCACTACATAAGTTATAGCGTCAAAAGCTCATAGCACTAGATTGATGACGCTGTAACTTTTGTACGGGCGGGTTTTGGCAAACGATCTTCGTTCATGATGAGAGATTCTCGCCAAACCCGCCCCTACGAACTTTTAACTTCGCGTGCTATTTACTTTTCAAGGGAATTGATACAGGATACTTTTCTGGTTTGAAGGCTGGTGTGGGGGAGTGGGAGGCGAAATAGATACCTACGAGTAAAGTCGCTAAAGCGATCGCGCCAATTCCTAAATCGATTAAGGAAGTCGATCTTTTGGCTGAAATTGCAGCTGTAGCTTTGCTAATTGTATTTGGTATTTGTAATTGCGGGCGATCGCCCCAGCTATAAGAAACAGTCTCTTCTTCACCCAGTAAAGAGTGCGAATCTTGCGCTACTGTGGGGATCTGAACCTGAGTACCATGTAATTCGTGAAAACCATAATGCAGCACGGGTTGATACCGATTTGCTAGAGGTTCTAGGGCTGCTAAGACTTCCGTTGCCGATTGGTAGCGATCTTTAAAGCCGTAGCGCACCATGTTATCTATAATTTGCGCTAGTTCGGGGCTGATTTTACGATAGTGTCGCCATAGAATTTCACAGGTATCTGGATCGGTATCTAGCTGAGTCGGATGAATGCCTGTCAAACCTTGAATTGCCACCATCCCCAAAGCATAGATATCGCTGTTAGGACGAGGCTTGCCTCGTTCTTGTTCTGTAGGCATGTAGCCAGGAGTGCCGATTGTAATCGTTGCTGGTAAGCCAATGGAAAACGTATTGATCTTCTGCCCTTGCAGCGTCACAACCTGCGTCCATGCTTGTTTGACCGAACCAAAATCAATTAGCACCAGACGGCGATCGTGCTTGCGCCTGAGTAAGTTATTTGGCTTGATATCGCGATGAATTAAGCCGTGCGAGTGAATAAACTCTAAGATTTGCAGTACTTCTTGCAACATGTAAAACACTTGGCTTTCACTCCAAGGCTTACCTGGTTGTAGTTCTGCACTTAAGGTATGCCCTTGTACGAATTCTTGAATGAGATAAAATTCTTGGTTTTCCTCAAAGTGGTCTAGCAGCCGAGGAATTTGATTGTGACATCCTAATTTTTCTAAAGCTTGGGCTTCACCTGTAAACAACCATCTCAACGTTTGTAGGGCATTAGGAGAACTATTGGCAGGTTTGAGATGCTTGACTACGCATGTAGGGCGATTGGAAATATGGGTGTCTTGAGCGAGGTAGGTCTGACAAAAACCCCCTGCACTCAGAACTTGCATGACTTGATAACGTCCCTCTAGTAACTTGCCTAACATTGTAGTTGACCGAAAGTTTTTGACCCAAATTTCTCGATCCAAATTTTTATGGACGGCAGCCCACTATTGGTTGCTCAATCGATCGCATTCGTACAATTTGTAAAGTTAACTCGATCTATTTCTAATAATCTGTTATCAAGTTATAGCTGTCTGTATATGCTGCACGGTTTCATTTAGCTTGGTTGGTGGACTGTAACGAGACTCATTCAAGTTTTACACTATCTTCATAGATTATAGAGCAGGGTTGCAGGCAATAAGAGCGATTGAAATCGCAATTCCTGCGTTATGCTCTGTTTGCTGCAATTTCTTGCAGGAATTTGAACATTTCCTTAACTGAGCATCGATTGCTCCCTTGCTAGGCAGAATAAGGCTTGTGACTTTGCCATGAGATCTCATAGAGCGACTGTAGCTAGAAAATGACAGTAATTTATAAGAATAGCTTATGTAACTTTGTGTTACCTTGACCTACCTATTGATATAGTTGCTGTTTTGAAGGGGAAGAATACAGCTAGATTCATGAAATCGCATGTCAATTGAACAATTAGTAGGATAAATTTCAAATGCCGCATTCAGCAAATTTGATTGGAGGTGTTTCTATTGGGGAGATGAAACTGCCTCAACCTTTAGCGAATTTGTCAGCAGATTATAACCAACTAAAACTCAATGTTTTTTTGTTGGCTGACTATAAATTTTACCCACAGCAAATTGTTTCTTTAGAAAAAACGTGGGGTGGAGTTAGAATTAGACACACCGTTGCTGAATATCCTGCCAATATTGTTTTTTTGACTCAAAGTACTCAGAGCTTTTTTGATTGCATTAAACAAGCTGGTTTTCTACCAGCAGCGCGTGTTGAGGAATTTCCCCGTCGAAACGGTAGTCCTATTTACTGGCAAGTTGTCGTTTCAGCGCTTGTGTTATGGAATATTTTTTTATTAGTTTGTGCTAATTATTCCTATCTAAATTTATCAGTTTCTACTTTAAGTTTACCCTTTTGGTTTGTTTTGTTCGTGTCTATTTCAGTACAGCGATCGCGCTTTGTACAAAGTTTCTTTCTCAAACCAAATCGCCATATAGAAGAAGTTGCCCCCGTGTTTAGATTTCTTGCCTTAGTATCTAGCCTGTTTGCAGTTTTATTCGTTGTTCAAGGTTTAATTTAGTAGAACTGCCAGATTTAGATTTTAGATTTGGATTCGATCGCTATGGCAAAATAGCAGAAGGTAGAGTGCGGCAATCGGGCATATAACACAGCTCGTAACGTTTGCTGCATTCCTAGCCCCAAGCTGAGATCGCCACAGTTTCGCAACAAAATCTATAGTTTTAATCAATTGTGAGAGCAAAAGACTATAAAATCATTTTTAACGATTAAATCTACAGTTATCAAAATTCAAAATGGATGTGAATCCACAAGAAGTCAAACAAGTTGCCTCCCAAATTCTAGCCGGGATGCTCGCCAATCCTCATATTTACCCTAAAGTCAGCGATGAAGGTGGTCAGGGACAGCAAGAACAAGAACTAATCGTTGTAGCAGTTGAAATGGCTAAAAAGTTATTAGAAAAGATAGAACAGACAAATTAATCAGTCGTAAGTCGTAAGTCAGAAACTACTTACTAATGATAAATGACAAATGACAAATAATTTATTCAGGTGATCGACGATGGATTTTCAGGATTTTCTCAAACGGCAATATACTCAAGTTACAGTTGGAGAATTCAAACCGGGCAAGTTTGAAGAAGCAAGAAGAATTTACGAACAGGCAGTTTCAACTTATAGACATGGGTTTAAAGGTGCATATCTCCTGCAAGAACCAGGTACAGATCGAGGCGTTTCTGTGATTTTCTGGGAAAGTGTAGATGAGATGGAAGCTAACGAGCATGAAGAAAACTACAGGAGCATACTAAAAAAGATGTCTCCTTTATTCGATCGCGCTCCTACAACTACTCTTTATGAAGTGGTTTGTCAAATTCAGCCCCAGGCAGCGGAAGAGAGCTGAGGGAGCTGAGGGAGCGATCGGAAGCTGAGGGGGAAAAGAATCAACCGTCAACCAATGACCAATGACCAATGACCACTGATCACTGTCAACAAGATCGCTATCTTTTCTTTCCTAAAGCAATCATAGTTGAACCGTTGGGGAAGTTTTTGAATAAATACCAATCTAACATGCCAAAACCAACGCAAGCTTGAGGTATGCGCTTAAACAGCCTACCTTTAGGGGCAAGGGTTTCAAATAAATGGGCGCGATGGTAGATTTTATAAATATCTATCCCGACATCAGAGCATAGAGATTTCAGGTGGCGATCGCAAAGTCGGCGTAGATGTCCTGGTTCATCGGTTTTAAATCTGCCATAACCATCAAATGATGGCTGCAAGCCTCCCGTCAAGCGATTTTGCCACCATTCAAAAGAAAATTTATTAGCGCAAGGCGTGGATAATATTGTCATTCCTTGCGGTTTGAGCAATCGACCGATCTCTCTTATAGACTGAGCAACATCACCTACATGTTCTAGAACTTCTATGGAGATGATGAGATCGAAAGAATTGTCAGGTAAATTAACTGTTTCATCACTCATGGGAGTATATTGAGCTGATGAATATAGATTTTTAGCAATTGTTAATGCTTCGTCTGATATATCACAGCCGTGGAGAGCAGATGTAGGAAAGAAATCTTTTAACAAATTGAGATATCGTCCTTCGCCACAACCATAATCTAAAATCGATGCTGGATTGAAACCGCTCGATTTTATTTGCTTCAATATATCTTGCATTGCATAAAATCTACAGGACTCAAATAATCCTGAAAAGTCCTGCATATAACCTGCTTGAAACCGAGAATTGTAAAACTGTTTTTGATCTTGGAGTGCCTCGTAGGAATAGGATTGTTCGTTCATGTTTTGGTAGAGATAAGGAATAAGGAGAGAAGTCGTAAGTCGTAAGCCGTAAGTCGTAAGTCAAAAACCTCTTGCCTCTCGCCTCCTTCCACACACCACGCTCTCGCCCCTCGCTTTAAGTTTATATACGATCGCCAGAAATGGTGCTACTACGGTTCACAAATTATTCACATTTTTCTTTTAACTTCAGATTTAAAGTCAGACAACTTAGCCGGAGATCGATCGCCGATCGCTGGTCAACGGTAAACTGTCAACGCACTGTCAACCACTCTGTGTTGTCTTGTCTGCCGATGGGTGAGTGAAGTGGAAGGCAGCCATTATGTGTATATCTAATAGTACCTGTAAGCCACATGTTGAATTAGCTGTAGATGTGTTTAAAACTCAGACACCTACGCTAATTAGCTCGCTTAAAGACTTTTTTACCGCTTTACCTAGCCCTAAATGTGTCGAGCAGATCTTAGCTACGGCACTTTATCAGCTTGCCGATACCGATCCCGATGCTTGTCGTTGGCTTTTACGTCATCCTCAATATCTCGAACCCGAACTAGATTTGGTAGAGTGGGCAACCCAGTTTGCCCTGAAGAAACTCCAAGCACAAGGGTTTGTACGGGAGCAAGATTTTCAGTTCGAGCCAAATGGTAAGTTACATGCCTGCGATCGCGCTAAAGTAAAGCTGAGTGCGGGTAACTCTACTGCTGAAAAGTTGATTTTAGAAGAGATTTTACAAGTAGATAATTGAATATTTTATAGAGACTTACATATAACGTCCCTAGAATTCTACCACCCACAATCAAGGAATCATCCATGAGCTTAGACACTGTTTCTCAGCCTACATCAGTCGTAGAATCCAATCTGCAACAAACTGGTGAATATGACTTCGATCGCTTCAAAGAGTCAGTCATGGACACATATGCCCGTTTCCCGATTGCCTTAGAACGGGGTGCGGGTTGTCGAGTTTGGGATA
>NZ_RSCK01000013.1:0-121755 GCF_003991895.1 Chroococcidiopsis cubana SAG 39.79 | reverse complement strand
CAAGGGAGAGGGGGGAGAAGAGAGTTAAGTATGGGTAAAAATGCCAGATTATATATAAGTAGTAAAAAAAATTAACTTTTGAGGCAATTCATGAACCGCTCGAAAATCGTTGCTATTATCACAGGGGCAATTTCAATCCTATTGGCGATCGCCTATCTCCTCCTCGTACAACTACTAGACTTTCGTGGCGAAATGCAACCAGCACCAGTCAGTCAGTTGTCAGTTGTCAGTTATCAGTTGTCAGTTGTCAGTGGTAGTTGGTAGTTGGTAGTTGTCCCCCTTGTCCCCTTGTCCCCCTTGTCCCCCTTGTCCCCCTTGTCCCCCTTGTCCCCCTTGTCCCCCTTGTCCCCCTCAGCTCTCTTCTCTCCCTTGTCTCCCAATTAACGGGGATAATGCTCAAATAGATAACTCTCAGCCTCCGTGCGATCGCGGATAATTCCATCTAAAGTGGCAGCAAGTAGATCGTCGAGAATTTGACGATATTGAGGTCCTGGTTTGTATCCCAGTTGTTTCAAGTCGTGACCGCTTAATAGTGGTTGGACGTTAGCCCACTGAGTGACGTATTGCCAGACAAGCGATCGCACTGGGCGAGGACTGCGTAGAGCAATTAAAATTAGCATCGGTAGGTCGTACTGCCGCAACAAGTCAAATACTTGACTGGGCAGCCGACAGGAAGGCAAAGCTGTTAAGACTCGCTCTTGTGCCTGTTGTAAGTGGCGCAAGCGATAGATACTGTCATCGGGTAATTGTAAATTTTGGGCAACGCGATCGCGGTATTCTGGGGCAAGATAGGCAATGAGAACCTCTAGACGTAACAGCCAAGGAGGGATAGGAACATTTTGACTTTTAACTTTTGACTTTTGACTTTCTCGATTAAATCGTCTCAAACAACGTTCTAAAAATCGCAACTGCTGCCAAAGAGTTTTATCCAGTTTCAAAGTTTCATGCAGGCATTGCAAAGCATCTAAATCTCCCAGTAAACTTAATGCTGCTTGCCAGTAGGGTGCTTGCAAAATGTATTTCAGCTCGTTTTTCAATCGCGTTTGTAAAGCAGGCGCTCTGGAATTATTGCCTTGGGTACGCTTGTAAACCCCACTGTCAATGGCATAGCGAATATAATTTTCCGTCTGAGGTTCGATCGCAAATTCTAAACGTACGGCAAAGCGGACGGCACGATAAATCCGAGTCGGATCTTCAATAAAGCTGTTGGCGTGTAAAACCCGAATTTGCTTTGCCTGTAAATCGAGCAATCCACCAAAGAAATCTAACATTTCCCCTGCTCTTGGTGGTGTCAAACGGACGGCAAGGGAATTAATTGTAAAGTCGCGTCGATATAAGTCTTGGCGAATGGAACTCGCTTCTACTTCAGGATTGGCAGCAGGATAGGGATAAAATTCCGTGCGTGCAGTGGCAATATCAATCCAAAGAGAGCCGAAAATAGGGTCTTTGTGCCACAACAATGCTGCTGTTTGAAATGCCCCATGAATTTCGAGACGAGCAGCAGGGTAAAGTTGCTGAAGGGCGCGAGCTAACTCCACTCCCGCGCCTACATCAGCAGTGCGATGAAAGCCATCTACAACTAGATCGATATCTTGTAGATACAGGGGTGCTGCACCGTTCTGTTTTGCCAACAGTAAATCGCGCACTCCTCCCCCAACCAAATACAAGTGCCAACCTCGCTGTTCTGCCTGAGCAGAGGCTTGAGTCAGCAGTTCCCAAAAAGGTGCGGCGAGGCGATCGCTCAACAATCTCAAGAATGCCGCAGGTGGAATAATCCCAACAGCATTCCCTCTTACCCCTAGCTCCTCGCTCCTCGCTCCTTCCTGATGCAATTCCCGCAGTACGTCGGTACGGGTGACGATGCCACGCAATTCTCCGTCTTGCAACACTGGCAAGCGTCCGATATCATATGTCACCATCAACGCTTGAATTTCTGGCAGAGTCGTTTCTGGAGTAATAGTCTTGATATTTGTCGTCATATACCCCTTGGCGGGTGCGTGACTGAAGCCGTGGTGCAGGGCAATATCAATATCGCGGCGGGAAATAATTCCTACCAACTTGCCTGTAGGATCGACCACAGACAATCCAGAGTGACCGTAACGCAGCAAAATCCGCTGTGCCTCGGCAATCGTCGTATCTGGGCGGATCGTGCGGACGGGGGATGACATTAATTCCCTAGCTGTCGGCGGATGGGGAATCGTGGCTTTGAGTCGTTCGACCAATTGTTGTAAAGTTACCTGCCCATCGACACCCCGTAACGAGAGAGACGCAGCTTGAGAATGTCCCCCACCACCGAGGGGCTGAAACAATTCATTCAGATTTGTGCCAGGAATTTGCGATCGCCCAATAACTGTCAGCCTTTCTTCGCCACTATCTCCCAAAGCATACCTTGCCCCCAGTAGGACGGCATCGCTTTCGGTCAATTCCATTAGTCGCGCTGCCAAGCTAGATAATCCAGATACATAACCTGGAGTTTTTAGCAAGACCCAAGCGACTGTATATCCTCGCAAGCGATCGCAGTGGAAGTTATCCAGTGCCTCAGTTAATAACACCTGTAACTGCGGCGAAAACCCAGGATCGATGTAATCCCGCACGACATGCAAGCTAGTTCCTTGCTGCATCAACCATGCTAGAGCCAATGCATCGCGATGGTTGGCTTGGTCAAATGACAGCGATCCCGTATCGACGTGGATGCCTAACGCCATCACAGTTGCTTCAAACGGCGTGATTTCCACCTGCTGAGCTTGTAATTCTTCGACAATTAGCGTCGTCGTCGCTCCCACATCAGCAATATGAGTTGCCGTAGCCGAAATATCGCGATCGATCTCTAAGTGGTGGTCGTAAACAACAATCTGTTCGATTTGGGGCAAATCCAGCCACTCCGCCGCCGCACCCAAGCGATCGCGGTGTTGTGTATCGACGACAATCAGCGATCGAATTTGTTTTGGATTCACAGAACGGCGTTCGATCAATGCATATTCGTCCCGATGCAGTGCCAAAAAATCCTTTACCGCTGGATGACTACCACCCGTCAGCACGATCTTCGCTCCCGCCCACAGCCGCGACAGCCCCACAGCCGCCCCCAGCGCATCAAAATCTGCTGTTGTATGACAAAGAATTAGATCCATGTAGTGCGTGATGAGCAGGGTGTGGGAAATTGGTAGTTGGTAGTTGGTGGTTGGTAATGGGTAATAGGTAATGGGTTGTTATTCTCCTCAGCTCCCTCAGCCCCGATCGCTCCCTCAGCTCTCTTCACCGACTCCCTATATTGTGCCAATTTCTGATAGGTTACATATAGGTTATAAGCAAAATTAGCAAGCTTTAAGCTTAATCTAGATCTATTCTGGTTTGTTGCTGTGTAGGGAGACATACTGATGTTATCTGCTCTGTTTCAATTGGCTTTAGTTGCCCTGGTATTCTTGTCCTTTGCTTTGGTAATTGGCGTTCCCGTGGCTTACGCTACTCCCCAAAATTGGGTGGAATCAAAAAGGCTGCTTTGGATCGGTTCGATCGCCTGGTTCGGTCTAGTGATCGTCATTGGTGTTTTGAACTTTTTGGTCGTATAAGCAACTTGAGGCGATCGCCCTTGTCGATCGTCGCGATTGACAAGCAAGCGATCGCTACTTTGTAGAGACTTACACGTAATGTCTCTACGCTGACAACTGACAACTGACAACTGACAACTGATTTAGTAATGGCAGTTTTCGAGGGAACTTTTACTCAGACAGAACCTTTACGGTTTGCGATCGTCATCGGTCGGTTTAACGATTTAGTGATTGGTAAGCTGTTAGAAGGATGTCAAGATTGCTTGAAACGTCATGGCATCGATCCGAATCCTCACGGCAGTCAAGTCGATTACGCTTACGTCCCTGGTAGTTTTGAAGTGCCAATTGTGGCGCGACAATTAGCATTATCTCATCGCTATGATGCCGTGATCTGTCTTGGAGCAGTCATTCGCGGTCAAACTCCCCATTTCGATTATGTTGCGGGAGAAGTAGCTAAGGGCATTGCTGCGGCAGGATTTCAAACTGGCGTACCAGTCATTTTTGGTATTCTGACTGTAGACTCGATGCAGCAAGCTCTGGAAAGAGCCGGAATTAAGAGCAACAAGGGTTGGGACTACGCCATGAACGCGATTGAGATGGCTAGCTTGATGCGGCAACTACATTCCGATATTACTGTAGAATCCTACAACAATAATTCTCAATCCTTGCCCGCTGCATCGCTGAAAAGTGCCATTGCTAACGAGCGATCGCCAATTACAGAAAGTGGCGAGTGACAATGCAGGAGTGGCAAGTGAAAAATGCTACTCAATACTCTGAAAAATGGTAGGTAGCGTTAGTTATATGCGCTACCTTTTTTGTCTAGTAAAAATCCTCCAATCGAGGTATATCAATAAGTTGAAATTAGGTTAAGTTCGTGGCAGTTGAAGTCTTTGCTTTGAGCCGATCTCCAGCACATATATTGGCATTAAGTTAATGACAAACTATAAGCCAGTAATGTACGCTATCAAACATAAGTTTTCAGTTTGTAGTTCAGACTAAATTAGGTAGCACAAATGCGAGGAAACACAATTGGTATTGAGTTAGAACCAGAAGATATAGAGTTATTGACCAGAATTGAACGGGAAACAGGTAAGTCAATTCACCAACTCACAGGTGAAGCTATTAAAAATACTTATATTAGAAAATCCGATAGCGATGGCGATGGTGGTACTGCACTCTTAGAGGCGATAGACAAAATTGGCAAACAAGTACAGCAAGTCATGGTAGCTGTAGAAAGACAGCGCCAGGAGATCGAGCTATTTTCAGGCAGCTCAAAAAACCACTTGCGACAATCTACCCCCCCGCATAGTATTTATACCTAGTACTGAAAGTTAGAAGGGAGAAGTCGTAAGTCGTAAGTCGTAAGTAGAGAATTAACTGCTTCCTGCTCGTGCGCTCCCTGCTCCCCACTCGCTGATAACTGACAACCTCGCAAAAAAAAACTTGACAAACTCAGCCAAATCTGAGATATTAATAAATGCACAGTAAATTGCGGGTATAGCTCAGTGGTAGAGCGCAACCTTGCCAAGGTTGATGTCGCGCGTTCGAATCGCGTTACCCGCTTAAAGTAAATTGCAAAATAGAAGAGAAAAGATTTAGAACGAATAAGTTAATTAAATAATCGCTCTACCTAGAGTCAAAGCGAATTTTATCTGTTCTAGAATCTCAGATAGGAGGGAAAACCTACTAACCTCGCGTTGCGTTAAGCAACAAGAAGCAATCTAAGTCGAGAGTAAATAACTTGGCATTTGGAAAATGTAATGGAAAGCTGAGAATTATTTGGTTAGACTTAGAAAGTATTATGTAAACTCGTAGGATAGCCACATTTTGGTTCTACGGCGGCTCGTGCAACCTCAAAAGACCCAAAAAATCGATCTGAGTGTAGATTACCCTTGTCCCTGTCGCCGACACGGGCGATTAATTCCGATTACGCTGACAGAAGCGTTTGGTTGCGATCGCTGTCAGCAACTCTTCGTTGTGGAAGAAAACGGGTATGTATTAGAACAATTATCCACTAGCTACCCTTACAAGAGAGCATGGCGCTGGCTGGGCAATCGCTGGAGCGTAGCTAAGCCACGTTTGGGACAGAGCTATCTTCCAGTAGCACTATTAGTAGTGTTTGGGCTGCTAATTTTTTGGTTGCCTTTGGCACTGCGATCGCCACACCATGCCAGTATTCTAGTATGGGCATTAGTAGCAGTACTGCTAGCAGTACTGCCAGCACTAATGGTCTGGCTGATTTACAGACGTTAAGTCGATGACAGGTGACACATCTCATACTCACTCAGGCTTGGTCGCTACTGCTCGTCGCGCCTACGGAGCTTCCCTAAAACTAGGAATTAGTAAGGGAGCAGACCGCAGCCGTGCCGTGCAAAAGATGGCAGAAGCACTCAAGCAATCTTTCGATGACATTTTGGAAGCCAACACTTTGGACTTGGAAGCTAGTCGCGAAATGGCAGTGCCAGAATTAATCGTGGATTGGCTGAAGTTGACTCCCGAACGCCTCCAAGCTGCGGTAGAAATTTTGCAACGTCTGAGCGAACTGTCAGACCCTTTGCGACGGATTAGAAATGCTGACTACCAGCTTGCCGATTCTCAAACTTACTGCCAGCTCATGCCGTTGGGAACGATCGCCTTAGTTTACGAAGCATTTCCAGAACTTGGGGCGATCGCCGCAGGACTGTGTATCAAAACTGGTAACAGCCTCATTCTCAAAGGTGGAGGAGAAGCCAGTCACTCTAATGCTGCTATTGCCAAGGTTCTGCAAATTGCCTTAGAGGAAAGCGGAATGCCTTCCGGTTGTCTGGAAAGAATTGAGACAGAGGAAGGGAGCTTAACACAGGAATTAATTACCCAAGACCAATACATAAACCTTGTCATTCCCTACGGTCGCCCCAGCTTAGTTCAGCAAGTCGTGCGACAGTCCACCGCCCCAGTTTTGAAATCGGCGATGGGGAACTGTTACCTTTACTGGTCGCTATCTGGCAGCATTGAAATGATGCGCTGGACGATTTTAGACAGTCATGCTAGCGAACCCGATCCGGTCAATGCGATCGAGAAAGTCTTGATTCACCGCACCACCAATCCCTCGTCCCTCGTTACCCTGTGGAACAGCTTGCAAGAAAAAGGTTTTCAAGTTAGGGGAGATACCGCATTAGTTGAAGCATTTCCCCAGCTACAACTAGCAAAGGATTCTGAGTGGAGTCAATCATATTTAAACAAAACAGTAGCTTTTAAGGTAGTAGACAACTTAGAAGCAGCCATTTCGTGGATCAATCGTTATAGTAGCGGTCATGCCGACTGCATCGTTACTGAGTCCTATCAAGAAAGCCGTCACTTTGCTTTGCGGGTGAATAGCGCCTCCACTTATATCAACGCCTCCCCGCGCTTTTGCCGCAATCCCGCCCGAGGAGAGTCAATATTTCTAGGGATGTCAAATCAGAAAGGACACCGCCGAGGACTAATTAGCCCCGAAAGCCTGACGACGGTAAAGCATATCGTGCAGGGGAATAGTAGATTTTAGTGGCTGGTGGCTAGTGGCTAGTGGTTAGCGGTTAGAGACAGATAGAGTGGCTAGTGGCTAGTGGCTAGTGGCTGGTGCTTAGCGGTTAGAGACAGATAGAAATGAAAAGGTAAGCAAGGAGATGGACTACAAGTAGCACTCCAGCTACAACTCTCACTCACATCTGTTAAGGAAGAATTTTATTCACTAGCCGCCAGTCACTAGCTACTAACCACTACTTTTCAGCCAGCTTCACATTCTTAGCTAAGCCAAGAGCTTGTAGCAAGCAGATCGTCATCCAGGTGAGATCGACTTCCCACCACTCTAAGCCGTGTCGGGCAGAGTATTGGAAGGCGTGGTGGTTGTTGTGCCAGCCTTCGCCAAACACCAACAGGGCTACCCACCAACAGTTGGTCGAGCGATCGCCGGATTCATGGCTGCGATAGCCAAATTTATGCGTGGCGCTGTTTACCAACCAGGTGCAGTGGTAGACGAACACGACTCGCACAAAAATTCCCCAGACGACAAATGACCAGCCACCAAGTAATAATAGGACGACACCCAGAGCGATCTGGATGAAAATCATATTTTTTTCTAGAAATTGATAAACTGGATCGCCAGCAATATCTTTTGTAAAACGAGCAAGATCTAATTCAATCGGTCTGCGATAAATTAACCAGCCGATGTGACTCCACCAAAAACCTTTGTTAGAGTCGTGGGGATCGGGTTCGGTATCGGAGTAAAGATGATGGGCGCGGTGCGTCCCTACCCATTCAATCGGTCCTCCTTGACAGGCGAGTGTTCCGCAAAAGACCAAGAAATACTCCAGCCATTTTGGAGTTTGAAAGCTGCGGTGGGTGACAAGACGGTGAAAGCCTAGAGTAACTCCCAAACCGCCAGTGACCCAGTAGAGAAACACGGCAACACCAACTGCTTGCCAGCTGAAGTTGCTAGGGAGTAGAGCAAATAAAGCTCCAAAATGCAAACCAATAAAAAATAGGGTATTGACCCAGTTGATTGTCAGTTTGGTTGGGGTAGCAATCGTCATGCGATAACCTAAATTCAAAAACTAGCGTCCGATCTGCCAGAATCAAAGATCCACCTATTAAGTTAATCTAAAGCGATAAATTTGACGATGAACAGCTACGAACAGCTGCAACTAGCAGAACAGGCACTATCTCCGATTTTTTCTGGAATTGACGCTCAGGTCAAGCAAAATCTTCAACGAGTGCTGAGTGCTTTTCGCCACCAGCGGGTGGGGGCGCATCATTTTGCTTCTGTCAGCGGCTACGGTCACGACGATCTGGGTCGTCAGACGTTAGATCGGGTATTTGCTGAGGTGATGCAAGCAGAAGCAGCCGCAGTGAGAGTCCAGTTTGTCTCTGGAACCCACGCGATCGCCTGTGCTTTGTTCGGTGTATTGCGCCCAGGGGATGAGATGCTGGCGGTTGCAGGTGCGCCCTACGATACGCTGGAAGAAGCGATCGGGCTTAGGGGCAGCGGACAAGGCTCCTTGATAGAGTTTGGCATTAATTATCGCCAAATAGATCTAACCGCAGCCGGAACGATTGATTGGCAGGCGTTAGAAACGGCGGTGCGCGATCGCACCCGTTTAGTCTCGATTCAGCGGTCTTGCGGTTATTCCTGGCGTTCTAGCCTTTCCATTGCCGAGATTGAAAAGATCGTCCACATCGTCAAACAGCAAAACCCGAATACAGTTTGTTTTGTCGATAACTGCTACGGCGAATTTATTGAAGATCGAGAACCTACGGCGGTCGGTGCGGATTTGATGGCGGGGTCTTTGATTAAAAATCCTGGTGGCACGATTGTCACGGCTGGCGGCTATGTCGCAGGGAAAGAAGAGTTCGTAGAAGCAGCTACCTGTCGCCTCACAGCCCCAGGAATTGGTAGTGCTGGCGGGGCGACATTCGACCAGCATCGACTGATGTTTCAGGGACTATTTCTCGCTCCACAAATGGTAGGAGAGGCGATGAAAGGTAATCACCTGACTGCATACGTGTTCGACAAGTTAGGATATTCGGTGAATCCCGCCCCACTGGTTCCGCGTCGAGACACGATTCAAGCAGTTCGATTGGGTTCGCCACAAAAATTAGTGGCTTTTTGTCGGGCAATTCAGCAAAACTCGCCCATCGGTTCTTATCTCGACCCCGTACCCGCCGAAATGCCTGGTTATGAGAGCGAGTTAGTCATGGCTGGGGGGACGTTTATTGATGGCAGTACCTCGGAATTTTCGGCTGATGGTCCTTTACGGGAGCCATACGCGATCTTTTGTCAAGGGGGTACTCATTGGACGCACGTGGCGATCGCCTTAGAAGCTGCGATTGAGGCAGTAGGAGCTGCCAATTAATCTCCAATCGGAGTGTATAGAACGTCTACCCAGTAATTGCTACTTTTATATGTTTGGCTGGGGAAACTGGAGTTACCGTATTTATACACGCCATTATTACCATCAAGAAATTGCAAACCAGAATTGCTCATAGGGCTGGCAAAGTGATTCAGCGTGTAAGCGTAGTTACCTTTTGGAGCGTGATAGGAAGCTACGTAAATCGTATCTGCCGAGATCCGAATTGGCTGGTCGAATTTAAGTTGTTGCCAGCCAGAAGTTGTTTCGGAAACAAACGTACCGCGTGCGACGAGCTGACCCCCAGCAGTCCATAAAGAGCCGACGTGCGTACCAGTGTTAGTCGCGGCTTTGTAGAATCGAATGCCAGTCACAAAGCCTTCTTTCGTGGCTTTAAACTTTACACCTACCTCTATTGCTCTAGAATCAAAAGTGGCAATGGAAGATGGAGCTACAGAATCAGTCCAAATACTCGTTGTTTTAGGTTTGAAGACAACATCTATCCAGTAGTTAGTGCTATTGTATGACTGAGTTGGAAAACCACCGCCGTAACCGTAAATGTATGTACTGTTACTTCCAGCTTCACCATTACGCAGAGCGTGTAAAAACCCATTATCTACCCCAGCATTCTCGAAGAATTTTTCGCTGGCGACATATCGCCCAGAGTTGACGTAATAAGAAGCAATATATATTTGTTTCGCCTTAACTGGTATGGGTGGATAGAATTGTACGGTTTGCCAACCTGGAGCAGGTTGCTGTCCTTCAAAAGCCATGCCCGTACCGAGTAATTCTCCAGTACTAGACCAAAGATGAACGAAGTAACCGCTTTCGTTTGCTACGGCTCGATAAAATCTAATTGCCGATACTTCCCCATCTACATCGCTACGGAACTTTAGACCTAGCTCCACAGGTTTAGTATCTTTGTCTACAACTGCATTTAAAGGTGTAGAGTCAGACCAAATAGAATAACTTGACGGTTCGGCTAGAGAGCGCGGAGCGGCGATCGCCAGTAATGCTGTAATGACACTGACACTCGATAATAATAATCTTTTATACATAGTTTCCCCAGTTTTTTATAATTAATACAAGCATCTACAAACGAACAGCTTAAATCGAATTCAAATTGCTATTTCAACTTAGTTTCACCTACTGCAAACTTTCAAATAATCCGTGATGAATTTGGATTTTTGATTCTGCATAGTTTTCAAAACAAAGCTGTATAACTTTTCAATGAATCACACTGAAGGTGGCATGGACAACACTAGTATGACTCACTTTTAGGAATTCTTAAACTAATTCATAAAGTCCACATTTATTCAGTAATTTTACAGATAGAAAAATAAATATATGTTAAAGCTTGGCAAGGTAAATCGATGAGCATCGAAAATTAAATAACGTATGAAAAACTCAAACTCTATCGAATTAATGGAATGAAACTAAATCGTACTGAAGGATGAGAAGAGTAGATTTTGCCACAGCACGACCGCTAATTCTAGTGATACCGTAATGCAAAATTCCTCGTCCATTATGCGTCATTCTACCCAAACTAAATTGGATTTTAATATTAGAGTTAGTATGGCGATCGAATTGTTCTAATTTCCACATGAATCCACTCCACGCACCAGTCAGGCGTTGTCGCTCTGCATCAGCTACAACTTCTAATATTTCTACCGTTGTCCCATACGGAGTTTCTAGAAGATTGCGGTCAAGATCGAGTGTGATTCCGGCTAAATCAGATAAAGAATTATTACCTAAAAATACGTATTTATTCCCCTCACGTTTGATTTGTAACATAGACGTTCCTATCTTCTTCATAATTAATTTGTGAGAGAGGCTAAGAAATTCTTGATACTCAGTTTTAGAAACACCAAGCCGAGAATCGTAAGGTAGAGGTTGTCCGGCAGAGGTATTTTTAATTAAGCTCGATAACCATTCACTATCGGATTTTTTTTGTAATGCTATTTTAAATTTCTGGCTCAGTTCGACCAAACGAATTGGTGGTACAATTTGCATCAAATCGACAGTTGTACGATCGCTAGGGATGAGAGCTTCGACATCATATATGGGAATGTTATATAAGTTGATTTTATTTATCTGAGGAGAAGATTTTATGCTTGTATGTGAAATAGCGATCGCCTTGACAACTGTATTTAGATAAAATAATAATCCCGTTACTAAATAGCAGAGCGAGAGATAAGAGATTTTAACTTTTATTTTCATAGAATTAAGTCATATAACTTCACTATAATAATGAGTTTTAGGTCGGCACGATTAGCGATCGCCTCGGTAATATTGACGAACGCGATCGATCGCACTAAAATTTAAAGTTTAGCCGGATCGACTTATTTTTTTTGTAGAAATAACTCGATTTGATAAATACCTATTTTAGATAGACCGAGTTGAATCTATCAGAAATAACAAAATATCCAGTCAAAGGTTTACAATTCTAATTTTGATGCAATAAATCTATTTTTAGATGCGATCGCGTTGAGAAAACATTAGTAACAATATTTAATCAACTATGCGATGAGTATCGAATCACTTCAAAGCTACTGTCTGCGAACTTGACATCAACTGAGTGTATAGAGTATTAGCTTGTGATTGATTCAGATTAGCATCAACAAATCGAAATGCAGAAGTTGCGAGATACGATCTGTTTTGTTCAAACGCGATCCAATGTCGTTGTAATGATTCGGCTGCTACACCTGTAGTATTAGAACCTGCAAAGATATCGAGGACTGTATCGCCTGGTTCTGTCAAAAAATTAATAAAGAACTGGGGAAGTTTCTGCGGAAAACGTGCTGGATGTGCGCCAATCTTAGCTGCTTTACATAATTGGATGTAACGAGAGCCACTTTCAGTATTGGGTATTTGTAATAAATTAGAAGGGATTGCTCCTCCATTATTGTTAGCAAAAGCTTTACCGATATCGTGTCCTGATGGACGTTCTTTTGGTTGATAAAATTTTTCTGGATTCTGAAGTAATTTTTTCATGCGCTCTGAGTAAGGCACGAGTACATTACTCACATTAGCTTTGGGATTATCAGTTTTTGATAACCACCAAATAGTATTGACAGCATCCTTAGTGCGGATCTTGCGTTTATTGACCCACTCAATCGGAGATGGTAATTTTGAGGGATTATACCAAAAAAACTCTTCTGCAAGACGGAAATCTAGCTCGTCGCAAAGTTTAATTAAAATACGGTAATTATAGAGCGATCGCACGGGACGTTTACTTTGATATGCTCCTCCTAAATCGAGGACAAAACTACCGTGTGGTGCTAAGACTCGATAGACTTTTTCACAAAAATTAAATAACCAATTTACATAAGCCTCTTGCTCGACATTACCATAACTCTTTTCACGTTGTAGGGCAAAAGGTGGAGAAGTAATAACTAAATCGATAGAATTGGATTCGAGGCAGTCAAGTAATTCCAAAGCATTACCAACATATGCAGAGCCATAATCAGTATTGTATAAAGGGCAACATAGAAACATATTTACTTTGCTATGAAAACACAATGCGTAACTCATTTTATTTGCAGTCGATAGAATATATTTATGCAACAAGTTGAAATTATTTAGGAAATATCTACTTGTACTTGGCGACTGCGAGTCGTGGAACTATACAGATACAACCTGCCGATCGCGCTGGCAGTGTGCGAAGCGCACCACACAGGTTCAAAAGCTGTAAATTTCCTCAGTCCGCGCCAGTGAACTTCCCTTTGGGAAGCCGCTACGCACTCATATTTGTGTAGTTGGAGTTTGGAACATGGTGCTAGAAAGCTGGCAGCCTCATGATGGTAAACAGGAAGATGCTATTTTACTCTTTAACTTCAATAGCAAGGACGAGGAGAGCGTTGCGCTATTACACCATCTACTTTCTAGGGTGAAAAAAAGTTATCAGCAGTTGGCTGACTTACAATTCCTACCTGTCCGCTTACCAGTACCCGATCTGAAGTTATGGAGTTACTGGTTGGCAGCTCAACTGATTGCACAATGGCGCGATCGCTCGGCAGAGCAAATTGCTGTAGGGACAATTCTCGATCGACTAGGGTTCATCAAGACAGAAAATAGTTATCCCATTGTTACAGCTCTGGATCGAATGGAGCAAGGAACGCTGATTTCTGTAGAGTTGGTGGCGAACGTGAAGTCGATTGACAAATTCGGCTGGCAATCTTCAGATTCTGATATCAAAGAATGGATCGAGCAGAAAGCTGCCGATCTAGTTGAATTTACTCAACGCACATCTTCTTACCCAGCCGACGGCTTCAGAGCGCAATTACAGTCCAATGTGGAAGCAATGCGATCGCAGCACCAAGTTCAGATGCAGGAGTTCTTCAACTCACTACAGCACTCCGGTTCGCGCTCGGTGCTAAGAGTATTAGAAACTTTGAGCGCGATCTTCCAGCGATTAGCAGAGGAATGCGAGGCTCAAAAACAAGAGTTGTTGCAAAAAGCGATGGCAGCGGAGCGCGCTTACAGCAATTTAAAAACCAGAATTGAACCGCGCGATCGGCAATTCGGTCGGCGACAGACTGACTGGGAAGCAGTTGTAGAAGCACTTGCCAAGCGATACTACTTTACATTTAATGCTGAAATTTACGACCGCTTCGGTCAATTAGTTAGCCAGCTCATACAACAGACAGGCGATCGCGTTGCCTCCATAACTCATACAGATCGCTCTCTGACGATTTTGGAAAGTTGGTTTAGCCAACAATGTCCTCAAGAGCCAGTCTTTGCACCTATTTTAAAACAGCGCTTAGAGCAAAAGGTAGACATAATCAAATTACTTAGCGAGATAGAAGCAACAGTAAGCTGTCCTCTGCAAAAATGGCATAGTTTAAGCTGGACTCAAACAGAATTATTGTGTCAGGAAATTTTGATAAAACTGCATCCAGTTTGTATGGAAGTATATATAGAGTGCTACCAATATTTACTAAAAATTAATCGAGCTGAAATTTTAGACCAAAATAGTTAAGCAAATAATTGGTTTTTGTCAAGCAGAAATATGGCTCCAAAACCACCAAAATCATCCATAACTTGTCATAACTGTGGCTATGATGGCAATTCTATTACTGCCATTCGGTGCGATTTATGCAAGCAGCCACTAGAGCTAAATTATGCTTTAAATAGCAATAGTACTATTAGAAATAGTGTATCTAATAGTAAAAAAACAACTCGGTATCGGTTTTATCTCCCTAATACTTGGTTGACATTAGTGTCAATACTATCACTGCTACTGGGAGGAAGCTTGTTCTTTTGGCGCAGTCAAAGCGTTAGCACTCAAAATTTTCAGCGGTTAGGAGATCGGGGTAACTCAAAAGCAATCGTAATTTTGGGCGACACCTTTAGCGGCTACAGTACTTTTCGGAGCGATCGATTGCGGCAAGCACTCAAAGAATTTCAAATTGAAGCGCACTATAAAGATGAATTTAATCAAGCTAGACGCGCTCGACTTTTAAATGAAGGACAAGCCGATTTCTTAGTCACAACTCTAGATCAGTTTTTAAAACAAAAACCCCAAGGGAAAATAGTTGGTTTGATTAACCATACAATCGGAGGTGATGCAGTTGTTTTAAACACGAAACAATATCCTAACCTCAGATCGCTCCAAGCTCTGAACCAATTAGTACAGCAGAGGCGATCGCAGAACCAGTTAAGCATTGTTTTTGCTGGCGATTCTCCCAGTGAATATCTAGGTTTGTTGCTAGATGCTAAATTTGAAGCATTTAGATTATTAGATTTTCAAACAATAAAAGTAGTCGATGCTGCTGATGCCTGGAAGCAATTGCAATCTAATTCAAATCTAGCAGCAGCTATACTTTGGGAACCTTTTGTCACGAAAGCTCGGCAACAAGGATATACAGTAGTCTTATCAAGTCGAGATACTCCAGGTGTAATTGTCGATGTTATTGTTGCTGGCGATCGCCTTCTCCAATCGCAACCTGAAAAAATCTCAGCTTTTTTAGAAGCTTATTATCGTTTAATTGATACATCCACTAGCGATCGTCTGTTGTTGCAAAATCAAATCGCTCGAGATGGTAATTTATCAGCTAGCGATGCAACAACGGTCATGCAAGGAATTGATTTTTTTACGTCAGTTGAGGCGAAAAACTGGATGAGGGATGGCACGCTAGAAAAAAGAATAAATTCTACAGCTGCGGTGTTGGCACTAACAGGTAGGATGAAGCAAGTGCCTCCAGCTCCTCAAAACTTATTTACTTACCAGTTCCTCGATCGCGCCGCCAGTCATACCCAGAAACTCATTAGTTCGATCCGCTCTGACAATCCAAAACTAGCTGATAGTCTACTAGAAGGAGTAGCGAACGATACTAATTCTAAATTTGAAACTGCCTCTAATCTGGGAAATTTGCGCGTACAAGGAGAGATAGAGTTTCAATTTGGCTCGACTACACTCACTAGGAAAGGTAAGCAAACACTCGATAGATTGGCTAAGCAAATAGCCGAGTTTAATTCGCAGACTGTAGCTATAAGAGTAATCGGTCATACTTCTAGAAAAGGATTAGCCGATTTGAATCAAAAATTAAGTCAGCAAAGAGCGCAAGAAGTTGTTAATTATCTCAAACAACGCGGTCTGCGACACAAAATGTCTGCAGTAGGAAAAGGTTTTAGCCAACTCAGAGGGGATATTTCTCCCTATGATAATCGGAACCAACGAACAGAGATTCAATTGTTGCGATTGAAGAGTTAAATGTCTGTCTGAATACAGATAACAGTTATCAGTTATCAGTTATCGTAGGAACGGGTTTTGACCAAAAATTTAGAGCTTTGGTTGTCAATCTATATGCTAAACCCGCTCGTACAGTTACCAGTGTAGAGACTTTACATGTGACGTCTCTACAAAGCGATCGGTGAAGAAAGGGTGTGGGGTGTAGAGATGAGCGAGAAATTATCAGATTATTTTTATAATTGGTTAATATTGTCTGTAGCAATATATGGAGTCTTAAGCAGTCAAGTGTAGATCGGGGGTGCGATCGCCTGAAAAGTCACGCGCGACTATGACTAAGCTTTATTGCTATCTTAGGCTGATATTCTGTAATTTGAAGCGACGAATGAAAGCAAACTTATTTGGGAGGTATTTACAACCACGTCGAAGCTGGATTCCCTATTTTGTTTTGACGATCTCGCTCTTATTTACTACGGCAGCTACTTATTATGTATCGAGTACGGTTCAAAATAAAGAGCGGTTGCGGTTTGAAAATGATGTCCAAACAACTCAAGCCAAGATTCAAGATCGGATTGAGGCTTACATAACTCTGTTGCGGGCAGGAAGTGGTCTATTTGCCGCGAGTGAAACAGTAACATCGCAAGAATTTCGGGCTTTTGTGAATCGGATGAAATTGCGCGGTAGCTATCCTGGGATTCAAGGAATTGGCTATTCGGCGCGAGTGCCAGCAGCAGCGAAAGATGCCTTTGTCACCCAAATGCGGCAACAGGGAATCGCTAACTTCAATATCCGCCCCAACTATCCTCGTTTGGAATATCATGCCATTATTTATCTAGAACCACAAGATCGTCGCAACCGAGTTGCAGTTGGTTACGATATGTTCTCCGAGCCAGTGCGCCGCGCTGCGATGGAACGCGCCCGCGATACTGGTATTCCCGCTGCTTCAGGTAAAGTGACTTTAGTTCAAGAAATTGACAAACACAAGCAAGCGGGTTTTCTAATCTACGTTCCGGTTTACCGTGGTGGTAATATTCCCGCCACAAAAAGGCAAAGGCAAACAGAGTTAATGGGTTTTATTTACAGTCCTTTTCGGGCTGACGATCTGATGAATGGTATTTTTGGCGATGAAGACCGCTTGGTGAATTTTGAAATTTACGATAGTCACAATGTCAGCTCGGCAAATTTGCTACACTCATCCAGATCTCATACGCTAAATAACCGCGATCGCCCGCAATTTCAGACTCACAAAAAGATCGATCTTGGCGGACGTACTTGGAGTTTAGTTTTTACCTCTCGCCCTGAATTAGAACTAGCTTCAGACATCGATCTTGCGCCTTTCGTTGCCTTTATTGGAGTGGCAATGAGTATGATTCTATTTGCCATGACACACTCGCTCTCTTCGTCGCGCAAAGCCGCCGAGCGATCGGCAGCAGCTCTTACAGAAAGTGAAAAGCGGTTTCGACGTTTGGTAGAGTCAAATATTTTTGGCGTTGCCTTTGGGAACTTTCAGGGAAAAATTCATTACGCAAACGACTATTTTCTCCAACTCATAGGTTACGAGCGAGAAGATTTGCTGGCAGGGAGATTGTATTGGGACAGTTTAACTCCTGCGGAGTTTCTTCCTTTAGATCTTCAAGCAGCTGAAGAACTGAAAAAACGCGGAATTGCAGCTCCATTTGAGAAACAATATATCCGTAAAGATGGTACGCGAGTCCCAATTCTAATTGGTGCAGCTTTGTTAGCAGATACAAATACGCCTCAACCAGAAATTATCGGCTTTATTCTAGATTTGAGCGATCGTAAAGCTGCGCAGGAAGCTCTACGTTGGAGTGAAGAACGTTATCGTTCTTTGGTAGAAGCGACGACAAACATTATTTGGGATACCAAAGCAGAAGGGGAAGTCGTTACCGAACTGCCTGGATGGAGTGCTTTTACCGGACAAAAGTTTGAAGAGTATCAGAGATGGGGATGGATTGCAGCGATTCATCCAGAAGATCGCGATCGCACTGCGCAAGCATGGTTAAAAGCTCTGGCTCATCGCAGCGTGTACGAGATGGAGCATCGGGTGCGGCGCTATGACGGCGAGTATAGGTATATGAATGCCCGTGGCGTGCCAGTTTTAGAAACAGATGGTAGCGTGAGGGAATGGATCGGCGTTCATACGGACATTACGGAACGCAAGCAAGCAGAAGTAGAACGAGAACGATTGTTACAACGGGAAAAGGTAGCTCGCGAAGAAGCAGAAACAGCCAATCGAATCAAGGACGAGTTTTTGGCTACTCTATCTCACGAATTACGCACGCCTTTAAATGCAATGCTGGGGTGGACGCAGTTACTTCGTAACCGCAAGTTTAATGAAGAGACGACAGCACGCGCTTTAGAGACTATCGATCGCAACACCAAATCTCTGGCGCAGTTGATCGAAGATATTTTAGATATGTCGCGGATCGTTACGGGAAAGCTGCATTTAGAGATCCGTACGATAGACATCGTACCAGTTATCGTTGCTGCGATTGAAACCGTCTTACCCGCAGCAACAGCCAAAAACATTCAGATTGAATCGAAATTAGATTCTAGCATTGGATCGGTCATGGGAGATGCCAATCGCTTGCAGCAGGTATTCTGGAATTTGCTTGCTAATGCCGTTAAATTTACTCCCAGAGACGGACGAATTGAAGTGCGTTTATTTCAGTTTGATTCTCAAGTACAAGTACGAGTTGCTGATAACGGACAAGGTATTAGTCCTGAGTTTTTACCCCACGTCTTCGATCGCTTCCTGCAAGCAGACAGCACTACGACCAGAGAGTATGGTGGTTTAGGACTGGGTTTATCGATCGTGCGTCAATTGGTAGAACTGCATGGTGGTACGGTAGGAACTGAAAGTGCGGGATTGGGTAAAGGGGCTACATTTACCGTAGCTCTGCCAATTCGCGCCGTAGATTACAATCTGAATGAGCCAGAGCAACCTCACAGCCAAAAAGAAGAAACTGCGATCGCGCCTCCATCCCTAGACGGTTTACGGATTGTCGTCGTCGATGATGAAGCCGATGCCAGAGACTTACTCAATACAGTTTTGACCCAGTATGGCGCTAAAGTCGTGACTCGTGAAACTGCCCGGGAGACAATTGAGGCGATCGCTCAATTTCAGCCGCACGTCCTCGTCAGCGATATTGGAATGCCAGAAGAGGATGGATATGCTTTGATTCATCGCTTGCGACAACTACCACCAGAACAAGGCGGACAAATTCCCGCGATCGCGCTTACAGCCTATGCTAAAACAGAAGACCGCGATCGCGCTTTAGCAGCAGGTTTTCAACAACATATTGCCAAGCCAGTCAATCCCGATAAATTAGCTGCGGTTGTGAGTGAATTGGCTCGAAAAGTGAGTTGATGGCTATTTGGTTGTTTTCTCCCTTGTCCCCCTTGTCTCCCCTGTCTCCCTTGTCTCCCTCAGCTCTCTTCCCTCTGCTCCCTGCTCCCAATTTTATGCATGTAAATTCGCTTGTTCTTGCAACCAAGGATCGACTGGTTGTCCGTCTTTGCGCCGTAGTTCGATTTCAACTGCAATGACGGCTTTGGAGCCAGGTGGAGCTGGTTTTTGATGGAAAAGAATGTCGTAGTCAGCAGGATTTTCGTTACGTTGTTTTAACCAATCTTGCACCTTGATTGTGGCAAAAAACGATTGTCCCTGCTCGAACAAGCGAGTAATTTCCATCTGCAAGTTGTAGGGATTGTGTCGCGGCATAGTAATATTTTTTGTTAGGTTTTTCTAATAAATGCTCTTCTAAAAAATGTAAATCGATCCACTCTTAGCAATTCTGACTACACTCATTCTGCTATCTTCTCTAGATAAAACTTGGACTGTCACATCATTGTTTTGTTTATCAACAGTCGTTTTATACTTCAATCCGCCAGTCTTGCTAGTAGGAGTTTGAGGTGCGGGATCGTAAATAGCAACATCGATGGGGAGGAAGGAAATTTTTTCTTGAACGCTGTCCCCGACTGGTAAATCTTTCTCGTCGCGATCGTCGAGAAAATTGTATTTTAAAGGTGACTTGGTGCGATTAACTAACATCACATTAACAGGACCACCAGGATTCACTCGCGATACTGGCTGCCAGTAATTAGATTGATAAGCGCTGACAGGAGAGTTTTGGGCAAAAATTGGCACGGCTATGCTGATACAGAGCGAAACTATCGTCAGCCAAAGTAATTTTTTCCAAGCTTGCCCTAGCATAACTTCCCTACCTTGCAACGACTGCTATCTAAACAAGTGAGATGCTAATTAACTCAAGTTTGTATATTATGATTCATATTTTGCGAAGTGTGAACTATACTGGCGTAGATTTACGTAAGTAACCGCAATTGTAGGCGGGAGTCGGGAGTCGGAGACAAAATTCACGCTCGCGCATTCAAAATGGGGACAAGGGGGACAAGGAAGCAGGGGAGCAGGGGAGCAGAGGAGCGATAACCAACAACCAACAACCAACAACCAACAACCAACAACAAATTTCCCACACCCTACACCCCTTCTTCACTGATAACTGATAACTGATTATTGCCAGCCGTTCCAGTCTCTTTATAGAGTGAGTAAAGTAAACAAACATCAGCACTCATTGTCAGCTGCTCATCACTGACGACTTACAACTTACGACTTACAACTTTTTTTAATGCCTCGTACTCCTACTTTATCGTTCGATCGCGGTACGTTAATTTTGCACCCACCACCCAGAGGTAAATCGTGGATGGACTATGCGACGTGGGATGACAGGGTAGAAAAATTTCGCATTCCCGCCATTCAATATCGCCAAGTTGTAGAAGCACTACAAGCAGAAGGAAGTTACTTTAGCGACGAAGCTAAAGCCTTTGAACCGCTAGAACTATCTCCTAGCATGGAAATGGAGCCATATCCGCATCAAAGCGAGGCATTGGCAGCCTGGAAACTAGCCGGACGTAGGGGAGTTGTCGTGTTACCAACAGCGGCGGGGAAAACTTATCTAGCGCAGTTGGCGATGCAAGCCACTCCCCGCAGCACGTTGATTGTCGTGCCAACTTTGGATTTAATGCACCAGTGGTACGCTCACTTAACAGCAGCATTTCCCGATGTTGAAGTGGGATTATTAGGGGGTGGTTCCCGCGATCGCACGCCCATATTAGTATCGACATACGATAGTGCGGCAATTCATGCCGAAGCATTAGGCAACCGTTACGCGCTGTTGATCTTTGACGAATGCCATCACCTACCCACAGATTTTAATCGCGTCATTGCCGAATACGCGATCGCACCATATCGTCTCGGACTGACTGCAACCCCAGAACGCACCGATGGCAAACACTCAGACTTAAATCTGCTCATCGGACAAGAAATCTATCGCAAAACTGCCGCAGATTTAGCCGGTAAAGCGCTGGCAGAACACGAAGTCGTGCAGATTAAAGTCAAACTATCACAACACGAACGCGATCGCTACAACCAACTGATTCAAACCCGTAACGACTTTCTCCGCGAAGCCAAAATCTCTCTTGGTAGCCTTAAAGGATGGCAATTATTCGTCCAAGCTAGTGCCAGATCCGCCGCCGGACGCAGAGCCATGATAGCACACCGTCAAGCCAAAGAAATTGCTTTAGGTACGGATGGCAAAATCAGAATTCTCGCCGACTTGTTAGCAGAACACTATCCAGAACGAACGCTAATTTTCACCGCCGACAACGCCACAGTCTACCGCATTTCGCAAGAATTTCTCATTCCCGCCATCACCCACCAAACCCCCGTCAAAGAACGCCACGAAGT
Source organism: Chroococcidiopsis cubana SAG 39.79 (assembly GCF_003991895.1). NCBI lineage: Bacteria > Bacillati > Cyanobacteriota > Cyanophyceae > Chroococcidiopsidales > Chroococcidiopsidaceae > Chroococcidiopsis > Chroococcidiopsis cubana. The sequence goes on along the minus strand of NZ_RSCK01000013.1, from coordinate 99,867 downwards.
TTTAACTAAATTTCGGGAAGGGGAATACAAAACCCTCATCGCCTCCCACGTTCTCAACGAAGGTGTAGACGTACCAGCCGCCAGAATTGCCATTATTTTATCCGGTACAGGCTCAGCACGGGAATACATTCAACGCTTAGGGCGAGTTCTACGTAAAGGTAAAGACAAAGACAAATTTGCCCTCATGTATGAAGTCGTAGCCGAAGACACCAGCGAAGAAAGAACTTCAGTGAGGAGACGAGGAGTGAAGAGGAGTGAGGAGCGAGGGGCAAGGAGTGAGGGGAAAGTTACGCAGTTAGAGATCTTACCTACCAAACAGATTACCTATGGAAGTGGCGATCGCACCAGCCAACGCGCCGCTGAATCTTCAGGAAAATGGGACGATAATAACTCCCTAGAAACCGAAGAATAACTTTGTCCCTTTGCGCCTTTGCGTCTTTGCGCGACCAAATCTTAATCTATGCTTCCAACCGACTTACTCATGCACCGCCAAAACGGGGAAGAAATCACCCCTAAACGGCTCAAAATAGACAAACACAATCTAGAAATCGCCACTGATATTATTACCACATTCCAAGAAAATCTCGGTAATATCCAAGCAGCACTCGACCGACAACTACAAGAACTCGAAGGAGATAGCCCGGATTATCGCCTCAAACGCGGCTTAGCTTATCTCCTGCGTAGTAGCTTCTGTGAATTTGAAATTGTCAGCCCCTTAGAACCACCAATGCTGCGCGAACGAGTCTTCGCCCTTGCAGCACAATCGGCTCCCAGTCCCCAGCAAAGCCACCAGGTATTAGAACAGTTAGCATTACAACTCAGCCGCGAATTAGACAAAGAAGTCTTCCCCGAACAAATTCGCACGGGTTTGTATGCAGACTTAGCAGAAAATCGCATCATGACGCGGTTCGAGCCGCCAACACCAGAAGCACTACTGCACCGCTACAATTTATCCCAAGTTCAAGGGGTATTTTATCGCGCCAGCCACCTGACTCTCAACGCTCATCGCAACGTTCCAGGAGAATACAAGCTGTTATTTCGCTATCTTAAATTATTTCAATTAATGGCATACATCGAAGGAGATGCCGACCACGGATTTACAATTACGGTTGATGGTCCGGCGAGTTTATTTAATCCTAGTACGAGATATGGGCTGGCGATCGCCAAACTTATTCCGGCTTTACTCCACGTCACCAAATGGAGTTTGAGCGCAATTTTACAAACCCGCGATTTCTACACTAATAACTGGAAAACAGGACGATTTACGCTGAATTCTGAGTGCGGTTTAGTCTCTCATTATCCACCAGGTAAACCTTATGACAGTATGCTAGAAGCGGCTTTTGTCGAGCGTTGGAATGCTACAAAAACCGAATGGGTACTAGAGCGAGAAGTCGATCTAATTCCAATTCCTGGTAGCGTCATGATTCCCGATTTTCGTTTGGTACATCCTAACGGACGAGTATTTTTGTTAGAAATTGTGGGGTACTGGCGACCGGAATATTTACAAAAGAAATTTTCTCAAGTTCGTCGCGCTCAATCCGATAATTTGATTTTGGCAATTTCCGAACGATTGAATTTAGAAAAAGCAGGTGTCAAAATGAATGATGTGCCAGCTAGGATTGTTTGGTTTAAAGATAAGCTCTTGCCAAGAGATGTATTGAAGGTGATGGATTAAACTTGGCTCAATAACTGGCGATCTCCTGACAGTTTCCCGTGTAGAGACGTTACATGTAACGTCTCTACACGGACAACCGATTTCACGATTCATCTAGGATTGCTACAGAAAAATCAGTTTACGTATCAGTACGGCGATCGCAATTTTCAACTGTCCTAGTTCAAATACACTGAATTGTACCGGGTACAGTTTGGAAAAATCTTTTATAGTGCAATTATCAGTTATCAGTTATCGTAGGGGCGGGTTTAGCCAATAGATTGATAATTAAAACGGTAAATTTTTGGTCAAAACCCGCCCGTACACAAGTCAGTTATCAGTTATCAGTGGTGCGTGACAAGTGAAATAACCAATTACCCATTACCCATTACCAATTTATTATGAAAATTATTTTAAATCGCCATTCTTCCCAACCGCTTTATTTACAAATTCGCAATTATTTGAGTCGTTTGATTCAATCTGGTAAACTCCCACCTGGGGAAAAATTGCCTTCAATTCGGAATTTAGCAGCAAGTGTTGGTGTGAATAAATTGACGATTGTTGAGGCTTACGCTGTATTAGAAGCTGACGGTTTAATTCAATCTCGTCCAGGGGCGGGATATTTTGTCAGCAATACTGTATCCTCGCCACAGCGACAATCGCATTTTGCTCCAACTCAAAAAGTGACGATTTCTGAAACGGGAGAAACTTTTTGCGAGCAAATTATGGCTACTTTGCAAGCTCAACAACAAAAAGACATTATTAATTTTAGTTCTGGATTTCCTCTAACACAAGAATCGGCTAATTTTCAACGCATTGCCAAACGAGCGATCGCCAATTCTACCGATACTTTATTTCGCTACGATCTGCCACAAGGACAGCTTGTTTTACGCCAACAAATAGCTCAGATGCTATTAAACCAAGGTCTAGAAGTTTCCCCTGAAGAAATTATCGTGACCAATGGTTCGGAACAAGGATTATCGCTGGCAATGCGTTACTATCTTCAGCCTGGAGATTGGGTAATAGTTGAAACGCCTACCTATCACGGAGCTTTGGGAATACTAGCAAATTTGGGCGTTAAAGTTATTGGTATTCCCATGACAGCAGAAGGTATGAATTTGGAGTTACTGGAACAATATCTTTGCAGTCATCGCCCTAAATTAATTTATACAATTAGTACTTTACACAATCCGACTGGGATTACGACTTCCCAAACTCATCGCCAAAAATTGTTAGCTCTGGCTCAACAATACGAATGTCCCATTTTGGAAGATAATGCTTATGAAGCGCTAAATTTTGAATCTGAGCCTGTTGCAGCTCCAATTAAAGCTTTAGATCGCAGCGATATTGTCACCTATATTAGTACGTTTTCTAAAACTTTAATGCCTGGATTGCGAGTCGGTTACACGGTTGTGACGGGCAAGCATTATCAACCAATTTTAGAACAGAAAATTCTGCAAGATTTGCACTCATCTACAGTTTCGCAAGCAATTGTCAGCGAGTTTTTGGCTGGCGGACATTATCGTCGCTATCTCAACCGCTTGCGGACAAACCATCTTCACAGCCGTAACGCCATGCTTCAGGCTTTAGAGCGTTATTTTCCTGCCCAAGCCAGTTGGACTATTCCCCAGGGAGGGCTATTTCTTTGGGTACATTTACCAGAAGGTATATCCGTACAAGCGATTTGTCGAGAAGCATTATCTCGTAAGATTCTTGTCGCCTCTGGAACGGCATTTTTTCCCAATCACCAAGGTTATCCAGCCCTGCGCTTAAATTTTTCTAATTCCCTTGCAGACATCGATCGCGGGGTTGCTGTGTTGGGCGAGCTAGTACAAAAATATTTAGTAGCAGTCGTGCCTCAACCTAGTCGCGCGATTAGCGATCGCCCTCTGGAAATAGCGAGCAACGTGCGCGTTCCAAATCTGGGAATGTTGACAAAAAATTAGGTGCAAGGCTATTGACAAAATACATCTTTTTTGCTGCAAGCCTTGATATTTTCTCTCTAAGGTTGAGTATAATTGCTATCCAGTTCCACCTATTGCCTGATGGAAATAGCATTTTAGTTGCGCGATCCTAGTAACAAGCTACTAGATAGCTGCATCCGTGAATTGAGGTGAAGCAAGATGAAACTAGCAATGCTCTCTACTACGGTTGCGATCGCTGCTCTTTCGATTGCGACTCCTGTACGGGCAGAAAACCCAGCTCATGTCAGACAATTACTGGCAACCGGAGAATGCCCGAGTTGCGATCTTTCTGGGGCAGATTTGAGTGGCGCTCATTTAATTGGTGCGGATTTGCGAAATGCAAATTTATCAGGTGCTAACCTGACAAATGCCAATTTAGAAGGTGCAGATTTAGAGGGTGCTAACTTACAAAAAGCCAATTTGCAGAAAGTTTTGGCTAGCGATACAAGTTTAATTGATGCAAATTTAAAAGGTGCTAATTTTCAACAAGCACAATTAGCAAGTACAATTTTTGACGGTGCTGTTGTAACTGGCGCGAATTTCCAAGGTGCGAAACTCTACACGGCAAATTTTAGCGATCGGTAGTCAGTTTCAGTTATCAGTTATCAAACGTTGCTGCCTTCTTCCACTAGACTATAATACGTGTGTCTACATTCCCAGGTTTAAATGCAATGTCCCTGGCAAAAGACTTAGAAACTCCAGAACTTGAACCAGAAGATGTTATCTTTCCTCCTGGGGACTTATGGAGTGACGAACCGCCTTTGGAAAGCGAACTGCATTTACGCCAACTGCTACTGCTAATTGAATGCTTGGAATTGTGGTGGAAAGATCGTCAAGATTTCTATGCTTTCGGCAATCTCACCATATACTACAGTCCTCGCCAACTCAAATCAGAACAATTTCGGGGTCCCGATTTCTTTGTCGTGCTGGGTACAGAACGCAAACCGCGCAAAAGCTGGGTTGTTTGGCAAGAGGATGGTAAGTATCCGAATGTCATCGTAGAAGTTCTCTCCGATACAACCGCCAAAACTGATAGGGGTTTAAAAAAACAAATTTACCAAGATACTTTTCGCACTCCAGAATATTTCTGGTTCGACCCAAAAAGTTTTGAATTTAAGGGCTTTCAATTGGTTGGAGGTCAATACCAAGAACTACAGCCAAATCCTCAAGGTTGGTTGTGGAGTCAGCAGCTAGAGTTGTATTTAGGGATTTCTGAAGAAAAGTTACGGTTTTTTACTCCTGATGGTCAATTAATACCGACTCCGCAAGAAGTGGCGATCGCCGAACAGCAGCAAAGAGAACTAGCGCAACAGCAAGCACAAGCAGCACAACAGCAAGCACAAGCAGCACAACAGCAAGCGCAAGCAGCGCAACAACAGGCAATAGAGTTAGAGTCTATGTTGGCACGCTACCGAGAACGCTTCGGTGAATTGCCAGATTGAAATAATGACTATAATCTCAAAAATTAAACTTTAGTTAACACGAAGATACTACCCTCATTCCCCCGTCCGATGCGTAAATCGCTATCAAGGTAGGTAATATCTACCCAGCCTTGTTGTCTGTTACTGTTAATCTTGGTATCCAAAGCCGGAAATTTTTTTCCTGCTTCTATCTCTTGAATAAAACTAGCAGGAGATTGATAGCTAAATAAGCGTTGTAACCCAATAATCGATCGCTCGAATTTAACTTCAATCCGGCGTTCGGAGACAGGAGTAAATTTAGCTACAACGCTAACTACCCCTTCAAGAAAAGGTAAACCGTAAACCTCGGCAATATTGTAAAGACTTTGAGTTTGAACGCGAACGCATTGATAAATTTGTCCGAGTTTGAGTAATGGGAATTGGTCGATATTTAACAATCCTTTACTTGTCGTATAGAGCAAGCGCCAGTCTCCATTCAAAAGTTCGCTAGCTTCTACCGGACGAGGTGTAGGATTACGGTCTTCTAACTGAGCGATCGCGGCAAGGACAGCTTGTTTATCTACTTCTGTTGATAACAACCCGCGATTCTTACCAGCAATCTTTTCCAAAAGTGTTTCTTTTCCTAACATTTTTATCTCCTCTTGGTCGGGTGTAGAGACGTTACATGTAACGTCTCTACACGGGAAACGTTCAAAAATCAATTTGGATTGCTATATATAATCTCATCATACGGAGCTACGTAGTTTTTGCTATCTATTATTAGATAAATCTTTTTGTCAGAGCTGTTATTGCAGTCATCTGTCACTTACAACAACCAACAACCAACTACCAATTACCAACTACCAATTACCAAGTGATAAACTTTAGGTGTATAATTACATCCCCCTGTCTAGATAAAGCTTAGGTATGCACAACTCTCCGCTTAGAGAAGAACCACGGGAACAGCCAGCTCGTGTCATTCCTTTAAAACAAGAATCGTCACTCATTGACTGGTTGCAATCTAACGGTCGGTTGATCCCCCGCGATGGCGTTCAGGAACCAGATCTGCTAACCGAAGTGGAAGACGGCGACTCTTCTCTCGACTTGCTTGAAGGTGATGATGTTGGCGATTTCTACGATGATGACGATGATTTAGGAGATATTGATGAAGCTGATGATGCGTAGCTGAGAGTCATTTGTCATCTGTCATTGGTCATTAGCAACTCACAAATGATGAAGAATCAATGACCAATGACTCTTCAAAAATATTACATTTAAATACTTTCAAGGCAGCACTTTCGATTCAGTTCCGATAATGTCCTCAGCACGTATCTAGTCAAAAGGCAACTTTGTTGTGGACGCGAAATCATCTTCTTTCTGGTCTTTCCATCTCTCCGGTACGAGACTGCTTATCGTCCTAAGCCTTGCACTCGCTACCGCCTCGCTGACTCTCGATCTAACAGCGCAGCGCCTACCCTGGCAAGGGCGATCGCTAACTTTTCCTTTCTTATTCTGCGCTGCTGTCACTGCCGCAGTTGGTTTTTGGATAGTCCCGATCCTTCAGCAGTTAAAAGCCGGACAAGTCATTCGCGAAGACGGTCCCCAAGCACACTTAAAAAAAGCAGGTACGCCGACGATGGGTGGCATATTTTTTGTACCTGTAGCGGTCATCGCTAGCATCATCTTATCGGCGCTGGTGCTGGGAATCCAAAACCTCGCCCCTGTATTGGCGATCGCTGGAATTACGGTCGGTTACGGGTTTATTGGCTGGTTGGATGATTGGCAAATTTTGCGTCGCCAGTCTAATAAAGGTATTTCCCCACGTCTGAAACTGGCTCTGCAAGTTGGTTTCGGTTGCCTATATTGCCTGTGGCTGTGGAGTCGATCGGGGGATCTGACGACGATCTCGTTACCATTTGGGTTTGCTTTACCCTTGGGTTTGCTATTCTGGGCGTTAGCAGTGTTTGTCTTGACTGCCGAAAGCAATGCCACTAATTTAACCGATGGTGTGGATGGCTTGGCAGGAGGAACGGTAGCGATCGCGCTTTTAGGATTGGGAGCGATCGTCGCGCCTAATTTCCCCAGTTTGGCAATTTTCTGTGCTTGTTTGAGCGGTAGCTGTATCGGCTTTTTAGTACATAACCGCAATCCCGCTCGCGTCTTTATGGGAGATACGGGTTCTTTAGCACTAGGAGGCGCGTTAGCAGGAGTCGCTCTCATGAGTAACACCCTCTGGGCGCTATTTATTCTCAGTGGGATCTTTTTTGTCGAATCTTTATCAGTGATCGCACAAGTTAGTTATTACAAAGCCACCAAAGGAGCCGATGGTAAAGGAAAGCGTCTGTTTAAAATGGCTCCCTTCCACCACCATTTAGAATTGTCTGGATGGTCGGAACTACAAGTGGTTGCCGTATTCTATGCAATTAATGCTTTTTTGGCTTTGGTATCTATTTGGCTGGCTTGAGCGATTGAAAAACAAACCACAAACATTTCGTAGGGGCGTAGACATAGACATTTTGTAGGGATATTTCGTAGGGGCGCACAGCTGTGCGCCCCTACAAGTTTTATGCACTGGACTGAGAATCGCGATCAGTTAAACGGCGATCGCGCCACAGAACTACATGAATCCGCCGCCAGCACCACCGCCGAAAGGATTGCCCCCGCCACCGAAGGGATTTTCACCACCGCCAGCACCACCGCCGAAGGGATTTTCACCACCGCCAGCACCGCCGCCGAAGGGATTTTCGCCACCGCCAGCACCGCCACCGAAGGGGTTTTCACCACCACCAGAAGCGCCAACATTGCCGAAGACATCTTCAAAGCTGTCGATGCCAACTTCTTGCAACGAACCCCAAGGCGATCGTTGAAAGAGGCTATCCATATCGGTGCTGTCGCTCATCCCAGTGCTGTCACCACTACCTTCACTACCTTCACTACCTTCACTATCGGGGTTGGACTCCCCGCCAGATACCTGACTAAAATCCCATGTATAACTACCGGAATCGCCAGTAGCACCACCAGTTAGAGAATCGCTACCTTCTGATGTTTCACCTGAATCGCTCGAAGTCTCGCGATCGCCCCAAGGGGCTGAGTTTGTTCCTACAATGTTATCCGAACTTAACTGTTCGCCTTGTGGTTGACCGCTCTCATCTGTGAATTGTATTGTCATATTCGTACCTACAGCAAAGGGTTCGCTACTATCAGTTGGTAGATTGCTATCAGCAGGAAGTTGCAATGTAACGTTCGATCCAACAGCAAAAGGTGTATCTTCACTGTTGGTCATATCGTTACCGTTATTGTCATTTTCAGACGTTGCCATTCAACAAGAATCCTCTTAACTTTTATGACTGAAATTGCATAGAGCCTAAGCACATTTTTTGCCAAAAATATTTTTGACCAGCAATTTGTTTGTACTTAAAAACCCGAAGATTGTCTTTTTACTTCTAGTTTTGGCAATTTAAGCTAGAAGAATGTAGAAAAGAGAGCATGGCAAGCTCGACAATTTGCTCGATCGCAGTCAAATTGCAAGCTTAATTCCATCGATAAAAATGCAACAATCGCTACACTATGCCTAGCAGTTTATGCAAGTTACGAAAAGATTACTATGAGAAATATTTAGATTAACTTGTCAGTTCTTTTGAATGGTGGAGAGACAAAATTTTATATTTCTACTTATATCTTTTGCTAGATGTCTGCACACCGATCGGCGATCGCCAACTACTTGCGTAACTGTCTGACTAAATGAGTCAACTCTGGCAAAATTAGCTTTTCCATTGCCAGTTGTACGGCGTTAGTAGAACCTGGAAGCGAAAAAATGAGTTTACCCTGATATACACCCGCGATCGCTCGCGAAGCTATGGCGCGGGAACCAATGTCTTGATAGCTCAGATACCGAAATAATTCGCCAAATCCTGGTAAAGTTTTCTCTAGTAAAGAGGCGATCGCGTCGTAGGTTGTATCTCTGGGGGCGATACCCGTACCCCCATTAAAAATTGCCACATCTAAATCTACACGCTGGCTGAACGATTCTATCTGCGATCGAATTTGCTCTGGTTCGTCTTTAACAATCGCATAAAATCCCACAGTATGACGCGCTGCTACGAGCAATTGCTCGATTCGGCGACCGCTTTTATCTGTTTCTGGTGAACGGGTATCGCTGACGGTGATAACAGCACAACTGACTGTCAATCCTGGTATGTCAGGGTGAGGCTGATGTGTCACAGATTTCTAAAAAACTACGATTTGTTGAATCCCAAGCCGTGTTCGTTGGCGTATCTTTCCATAAACCGCATAAACCGATCCCACTCTTCGGTCGATTTCATCAGGTAGATCGCTTCAATGGCTTCTGGTTTACCGTTGATAAATTTTCCTTTGACTTCGCGGGTCACAAGTTCCCCTTCTTCATCAATCAAGTACATCCCCGTCACTTCTTCATTGCTACCCTCGCTCAAAATTTGGGGGTTTTGAAAATAAAAAGTTGCCGTACCATTACTCCCATCTCGCGATCGCGTCAAGCGTACATCTGGGACTGTTTCTTCGGTAACACCTTTAGAAAACTGAATCTGAGCCATAATGACGAGCTGTAAATTTCTATGATGAGTTGTTTAAGTATTTTCTCATCATTTTGAACTAGCTGACGCATCAGTCAGTGTAGAGACGTTATATGTAACGTCTCTACACTGACTTAACCACTACCAAGTTGAGTTATTTTCGGGTTGAGTTGGTGCGGCAGATTCGGGAATATTACCTGAATCGCTAGAGTTAGTTGGTTGAGAGTTGGTTGGTTGAGAGTTAGTTGGTTGATTGAGATTGGTGGAATTATCTGATGGTGAAGTTGTTGTTGGAGTCACTACAGGTGCGGGTACTGCGGGAATTACGGGCATTGCTTGAATGCTCTCAATTTTCTCCAATGCTTTTTGATAATTCGTGCTGTCGTTTTTTTGTTGGAATATATTAGCAGCCAGCTGTAAGTCCTCGATCGCACCTTGGCGATCGCCTAAATCGCGTCGTACTAAACCTCGGTTGTAGTGAGCTTCGGCGTTTTTCGGCTCTATACTGATGACTTTACTAAAATCATCAACTGCTCCTTCTCGATCTCCTAAGCGGCGGCGGAGAATTGCTCTGTTGTTGTACACTGTCGTCCAACTCGGATCGAGATTTAAAGCATGGCTAAAATCGTCCAGCGCTCCTTTAGAGTCTCGCAACATCGTCCGAGCTAAGGCGCGATTGTAATATGCCCTAGAATTATCCGGTTCGAGCCGGACGACGCGATCGAAATCGTCAAACGTTCCCTGACCGTCTCCCATACTGCGGCGAATCGCACCGCGACTGTGATAGGCTTGAGCGTCGTTAGGAACGAGAGTGATGTAGCGATCAAAACTTGACAGCGCTTCCTGTTTGTTCCCCCGATTGTAAAGAATGACTGCCCGTTGATAATAAGCATTGGCATAGTTGGGGTCAAATTTCAGCGCTTGGTCGTAGTCTGCTAGCGCCCCCTGCTTGTCTCCTTGGTCGTAACGGGCGTTTCCCCTTTGATAGTAAGCGTCGGCGTAGTTGGGGTTGCGGGCGATCGCTTGAGTGTAGTTAGCAATTGCTCTGGATCGATCGCCGCGATCGCGTTCTACCGATCCTTTAGCGAAAAAGTCTGAAGCAGATTTGGGATTTTCTAACCTTTGAGCTGGTTTATCCGTACTGGGGGCAGTATCCACCGCGACTGCTGGAGCTTGAGGGATCTGCGATCGCATTGCCAAAAACGTATTAATCGGAATTGCCCCATTAAAACCAGTTTTCATATTCACCGCCATCGTCGCGTCGCTGCCCTGCTGCTTCACGTCTACGCGATCGCTACCTCCCAACCCGTGAATCCCAACGACTCGACCATCAATATCAAAGACAGGACCGCCGCTCATTCCACCTTTTGTCACTGAGTTATAACGCAGTGTATAGCCTTCTGGCGCACTGCTGGGACGACTAGTCACGAATCCAGGCGAAAAGACAAAATCGCGGTCTGCACCAAATTTCCGGTCTAAAGCAGGGAAGCCCATGACAAAAATTTCTGCTCCTACAGGCACGTTAGACGGCGCTAGTTTGGCAACCGGGTATACAGCCGCACTACTAAATGTCACCAATGCCAAATCGGGGTCATTGGGGCTTTTTTGCAATTTTTTCGTACTCACAACTGCATAACTCTGACCATCATGAGTACGAATCGTATGCGGTGCAGGCATTAAAGCAACATGATTGCACGTCAAGACAGTGTAAGTATTGCCCTGTCGTTGAATAATCACTCCAGAACCGCCATCTTTAACTCCCATCGGAGGATTGACCTGCACCGTCATTGGACTGCCAATTTTGACAATTTCTTGAGGAGATAGAGCCAGCGCTAAATTATGGCTCGTTACTAACACTACTAAAGTTACCGTTCCGGTCAAAAGAGGATAAGTAAAGTTTGTTTTCATAAATCAGTTATCAGTTATCAGTTGTGGTAGGAGAGGACAGTTGCGTGCGGGGGTATCCCCCGTTGAGCAAACTGTCCGTGCGGGTGCGCGCAAGCAGTTTCACGGGCTTTAGCCATAATCTTCGCTTCATACCCACCCGTACAGTTGTCAGTTATCAGTTATCGGTTAATTTTGACTTCTGACTTTTGACTTCTTCACTTCAGTGCTTGCGAAAAAGCTGTAGTGGGAATTGCCCAGCTCAATGCTTCCATTTGCTGGTACATTTGCTCGGATGGTGCAGAACCATCAGTAAATGTAAATGCACTAATACCTTGAGGCGGGTATTTCAAGCGTCCGTTGATTCCAATTAGTTGCCCTTTGCGGTTCAAAACTGGACCACCACTCATCCCTGGATCGATCTCGTTGGTATAACCCAGTTGATATCCTTCCTGTAGAGATTTTTCTGGTAGCATTGCTACTTCACCTTCCGTCACTCGTAAGGCTTTAATACCCCAAGTTCTAGTGTCTTCGACTGCATCCGCACTCGTCCATTGCCAATTAGGAAATCCAGCTGCATAGATGGAATCACCGACAGCTACAGCTTTGGTATCGGCGATCGCCACGACTTGATATGCTGTTTTGCTGGTAAACTCTACCAAGGCTAAATCCGATCCAGACAATACAGTCGATCGCAACCGCTTACCTACGTGCTTTTGTCCGTCTGCGGTTAGAATCGTGAAGCGCTCGTCCTCACCCTCACCCACAATGTGAGCGCAGGTCAATATGGTGTACGTTTCTCCTTTGTGCCGCACGATCGCGCCCGATCCTGTAGCAGCAGCGGCAAAAATTCGTACAGTCACTTGTCTGGCAACTACTGGCACTGCGATCGCTACGGCGGGTTCTACACTTGTAACCTGACTCATCAGCATCGGCTGAGACTGCGATCGCGCTAAGGCTTGCTCGGAGTTTTTTAGTATAGAAATATACGCTAAACTCGCAATTATCAGTGTACTTACCAAGACTTTAACAATCAATTTACCTCTTGCCTCTCGCCAACTACCAATTACCAACTACCAACTACTATTTGCAGGAGAGTTACTAGGTTGCTGCACGGGAGATGCCTCGCTTGCGCCTGTACCCGCTGATTCGTAACCAGCTGAAAAAGCCTCCTCTACTGCTGCTTCCATATCAATAGCGCCAGTAGTTGCAGTCTCACCTTCACCGCTAGCACTCTCACGAATTGCCGAATAGTCGGCACGCTGACCGAAACGCAGCAAATTGGCTAAAGCTGCACCAGGGTTTTTAGCATTTTCTGGAGAGAGGGTAAATAGCGTATTGCTTGTATCGCAGCTAGCACCAGAATTGACATAACAGATAACTGTCTCATTTCTAATGATTCCAGTTGTCAGGAGTAAATTACTTAGTCTCCCACCATTCGCGGCAACTGCTTTAGTCAACTTCTGGGAAACTAGCTGACAGCGTTCTTGAGGCGTATATTCTGCACTGACTTGTCTTTGCCAGGTAATCATTGGTGCAGAGCGTTGATTTCCCCTAGCTGCAACTGTAGCAAAGCCATTCCCAGAACGGACGCAAACAAAAGTGGTTGCCTGATTGGAGGTATTTTGTGGAGATACTTGAGTGCGACTGGTATTCTGCGCCCCTACTCGATCCTGAAATCCTATGGCACTGGCACATGTCAAGCTAGCTACTAAAACAAAGATTGGAAATTTAAATTTCATGAGGAACTTTTTTAATTATTAGTTATCAGTCATCAGTGTAGAGACGTTACATGTAACGTTTGTACAAAGTTATCGGTTAATTCCGACTCACGACTTATGACTTTCCTTACACTACTCACTCTCTATACAGACTGACATCTTAAATTTTCGTGAAATGTCTCGAATAATTTATTCAATTTTTCTTAACTTACATGGAGAATCAATACATCTCGATTAGTGATGCAAAGATCTTGGAAGATCCCCCAACCCCCTTAAAAAGGGGGCTTAAGTTCCCCCCTTTTTAAGGGGGGTTAGGGGGGATCTTGTCTTAACCGAAAAGTATTGCATAGAAAATAGTACCTTTTTTCTACCTGTTCGCAAGAAATTTAAGAATTTTTTGATTATTCTTCGTAATTTATTATACTTTGCTTGTATGCGTATTTTGAGGAGCTATGGCGCGATCGCTTACTTACCACGGTTCCAGAGGTTGTGGTGATGCGGGTGGCGTTGAAGGGGATTGAGTTGGAGGCTTGGATTGAGGTAGCAAAAAATACAAATAGAAAATGCCAGCCACAAGTGTCACTCCTGCTACTCCTAACACAAAGCCCGCACTAGACAATAACCATAAGTTTCTTCTAGTTCTTTGTGGTTCGCGACTATTTTGCTCAACGGAAGGGTTTTGCACCTGAGTTTGGCTCAACTGTTGCGCTCGTCTTGAGTCGGTTGGATTCGAGTCGGTTGGATTCGAGTTTATGGCATCGGTGCGATGAGCTGGCGGCGTATACTGCTTGGGTTGATGTTGGTGCAGATCGAATATGCGCGTTTGAGGAGTCTGAGTTCGATTGGACGAAGGGGAAGTTACTGACGGCGGTGTAGGCTTTCTCTCATCTGTAGCTGAGTTTGCCGAATTTGGGGCGATCGCCTCCTTGGTGGGTTGAGAATGGATAAAACCAGCAGTATGCCCCAAAGAAGTTGGTAGCACGGATTGTAGTGCCGCACTCAATTCCATCACTGAGCCAAAGCGTTGCTCTGGTTGCTTGTTTAAACAGCGCATGACAATTGCTTCTAGCTCGACCGACAAGTGTGCGCATTGAGGTTGCGATCGCAATGATTGAGGCATTTGGGAAGTGTGGGCAATTCCCCATGACACGCCACTCGTTTTGCGGGCTTCAGTTCCGAAGCCAAATGGATCGGAACCACTCAGCATCTCGTAGAGAATCATCCCCAAACTGTAAATATCTGCCCGTCCGTCGATGTTTTTCTCTATTTGTAACTGTTCTGGTGCAGCGTAGCGGAACGTGCCTAAGAACGTACTAGTCAGGTTAGTTAACTCTAGTGCTTCATCGCGAATTTTAGCAATCCCGAAATCGAGAATTTTAACTAACTCCCCTAAAGCGGTTGGGATCAGAAAAATATTATCGGGTTTGAGGTCGCGGTGAACGATTTGGATCGGATCGCTCGTGGTGACAACTCCCTCACGCCGAATCCTAACACCTTGGTGAGCGAGTTGCAGTCCCGCACAGACTTGACAGGCAATTTCAATCGTTCGTTCTACAGGCAATCGTGTCTCTCGTCGTAGGAGTTGCCCTAGTGTTTCGCCAACGAGATATTCCATCACGTAGAAAGGGTATCCCTCTTCCGTCACGCCGTAGTCACTAATATCGACAATATGGTCGCTTTTGAGGGCAGCACAAAGCATCGCCTCGCGCTCAAAACGTTTATGCAATGGAATCGAGACAGCGAGCGTGTCTCTCAGTAATTTCAGCGCTACCTCCTGTCCCAGCCGCGTATCCATAGCTAGATAAACGTTACCCATACCACCCGCACCGATGCGCTGTTCTAGATAATAGCGTCGGCAATCGCCAATAAAACGACCGATCCAGGGATCTGAGCTTGAAGTGTTCATCAAGAAGGTGGTGCGTGGTGCGTGGAGAATTCGGAATGCAAAATTCGGAATTCGGAATTAGTTTTGAATGCGTGAATGCGTGAATTGGAAGTTGCTCCGCGACTCTCTCTTCTCTATGCTACATATTTATGCTGTAACTCTTGCTGCAACTGACTGGGAGAAAATGCCCCATGCTCGGTAATAATTGCTGTAATCAAATGAGCGGGAGTTACGTCAAAAGCTGGGTTGTAAAATTCCACGCCTGCTGGAGTCAAGATGGTATCGTCAATCTGATAGACTTCAACCGGATCGCGTTCCTCAATTGGGATTTCTCGACCAGTGGCGATCGCAAAATCAATTGTTGCTACGGGTGCGGCAACATAAAAAGGAACGTCATGTGCCTTAGCTACCAGCGCTAAGCTGTACGTGCCAATTTTATTTGCTGTATCGCCATTAGCGGCGATGCGGTCAGCGCCCACCACAACGGCGTGAATCATACCTTGCTGCATACAGTGGGCAGCCATACTATCTGTAATTACCGTAACGGGTATCCCTTCCTGGACGCATTCCCAAGCAGTTAGTTTTGCTCCCTGGAGACGAGGGCGAGTTTCATCGGCATAGAGGCGCGATAACCTACCACAAGACCAAGCAGAACGCACAACACCCAAAGCCGTACCATAACCTGCGGTTGCTAAGGCTCCAGCATTGCAATGAGTTAAGAGATTGAGTTGAGCGGGAGTTTGTGGCAAGAGTTCCAGACCGCGATCGCCAATTGCCTGACAAGTTTGTAAATCTTCGGTTTGAATTGTCTGTGCTGTAGTTAACAAAACTTGGCGAATTTCCTCAACCGTGCCGATCGTTTCGTAGGCAGTTTTTAACATGCGAGCGATCGCCCAAAATAAATTTACCGCTGTTGGGCGGGTTGTTCGCAACATCTGAGCCACTTGCTCTAGCTGCGACAAAAACTGCTCCCGATCGTGGGTTTCAATCTCCCGCGCCCCCAAGTACATACCGTAGGCAGCAGCGATACCAATTGCTGGTGCGCCTCGGACAATCATCGTTTTGATTGCCTGTGCCATATCTTCACAGCGATGAATTTCCACAAAGGCATACTCGGCTGGCAAGTGCGTTTGGTCGATGAGTAAAACCGAGCCTTCGTACCAAATGACAGGGTAGACGTGGGTAGGACTAGAGATCATAGAGAGCTAGGGGCTAGGGAAAAGTCAAAAGTCAAAAGTCAAAAGCCAGGAGAAGCTGGATATAAATTCTTATATATCACTACTCACTACCTACTCTACTCACTCATAACAAATGACGAATGAGGAATGACTATTTACCAATTACCAATTACCAATATAAAAAAGGTGGGCGATCGCCCACCTCAAAATCAAAAATTACGAACCTACAGGAGATAACTGCTGGCTGAAGAACGCTTGACGCACGGTTTCAGCAATTTGCGGACTGGTCAAACCCAAATCGGCTTTCGATTCATTTGGTTCGGCGTGATCTACCAAAGTATCTGGTATGCCAATTCGCTTGACAGGAACGACAACATTTGCATCGAGTAAAGCTTCGGCTACCGCAGAACCAAACCCACCCATCAAGCAGCCTTCTTCTAAAGTCACGACGCGCCCGATTTGTTTTGCCAAAGGTAGAATTAGCTCTGTATCTAAGGGTTTGGCAAAACGAGCATTAATTACCGTGGCTTCAATTCCATGTTCGCGCAAAATTTCTGCGACTTGCATCGCAGGGTGAACCATCGCACCAAAACCAATCAGTAAGAGATCGTCCCCATGTCTGAGGATTTCCCCTTTCCCAATTGGCAAGGATTCCCAACCTTCCTCCATGAGGGGAACGCCGTAACCGTTACCACGTGGATAACGCATGGCGATCGGTCCATCAGTGTAGTTAACTCCAGTAACGACCATCTGCTGCAACTCAGCTTCGTCTTTGGGAGCCATCAAAACCATGTTGGGCAAGCAGCGCAGGTAGGCAATATCGTACATACCTTGGTGCGTCGGACCGTCAGATCCCACAATTCCCGCCCTGTCCATACAGAAAAAGACGGGTAGATTTTGGATGCAGACATCGTGGACTATCTGATCGTAGGCACGTTGCAAGAAAGTCGAGTAGATAGCCACTACAGGACGCATTCCCTCACAAGCCAAGCCAGCGCCTAGAGTGACGGCGTGTTGTTCGGCAATCCCAACATCGACATATTGTTTTGGTAGCTTACTCGCCAGTTTATCCAGTCCCGTTCCAGTTGCCATTGCTGCCGTAATCCCGATAATTTTGGGGTTATTTTCGGCAAGTTTGACCAAAGTATGAGCAAAAACTTTAGAGTAGCCAGGGGGTTTGGGCTTGCTGGAGGGTATGGCTTTACCCGTTGTCAAGTCGAAGGGCGATTGGGCGTGGTATCCCACTTGGTCTTTTTCGGCAATCTCGTAACCTTTCCCTTTAACTGTTGCAACGTGGACGAGTACTGGTCCTTGGATGTGATGTGCTTGCTCGAAGGTCGCAATCAATTCTGCCAGATTATGACCGTCTACTGGTCCGAGATAGGTGAATCCGAGTTCTTCGATAATTGCTCCAACTTTTGACACGGCTAACCGCTTCATGCCACCCTTAAGCCGATGCAGTTCGGGGGTGAGAGATTCACCAACAAAGGGAATGTGTTTAACTTGTTCTTCTAAATTATCGGCAAGAAACTGTACTGGTGCAGAAAGACGCATTTTATTTAAGTAACGAGAGATTGCACCAACATTCGGTGAAATTGACATCTCGTTATCGTTCAATATCACGAGTAAATTTGTCTTAGGCAAGTGTCCGGCGTGGTTGATCGCTTCAAGTGCCATACCACCTGTTAGCGCTCCATCACCAATAATTGCTGCGACTTTAAATTTATCCCCCTTGAGATCTCGTGCCAGTGCCATTCCCAGTGCAGCAGAAATACTCGTAGAAGCATGACCCGCGCCGAAATGGTCGAATTTGCTCTCACAGCGCTTGAGATAGCCAGCAACTCCATCTTTCTGCCGGAGAGTGTGAAACTCACTGTATCGACCAGTAATCAGCTTGTGCGGATAGGCTTGATGTCCGACATCCCAAATCACCTTGTCGCGATCGAGGTCTAATGTTTGGTATAGCGCTAGGGTCAATTCCACCACGCCTAGCCCTGGTCCCAGGTGTCCGCCACTAGCGGCGATCGTTTGCAAGTGTTTTTCGCGAATTTGACGAGCAATTTGTTGTAATTGACGAATCGACAAACCGTGCAACTGATTAGGATGGGTGATTTCACTCAGGTGCATATTGGGTGTTCCCTCTGCGTTGCGTCTTGTGCTTCACCACTCGACTGTTGCCAACTGTCTTGGGTGGAGTCGTAGTGGTGAAGTATGTATTCCTTCCTCAATGTAAAAGATTTCGGGTGCAATGCATATTAGTAAATATTTTCCGTTCGGAGAGTTACCGCGATCGCCCTCTCTAGCTATACCTTAAATTCACATCCTACAGGTTATACCCGAGTTTTAGTCATTAAATTGACATAAAAAGTTGTTGCCTTACCAAGGCTTTAACTCTACTGTGAAGATTGGGTAAATAGCTAGTAAACGGTAGGAAATATGTCATCTACCTTATGTATTAGCTTTCATCCACAAATTAAGGATTATGGATGAAGGTACTCTTTATGAGTAAAAATCTTAATTGCTTAAAGTTTTTGACGAAAAACCGTAGGTTAACTGCCACTATCTTATCGCTCGGCAGTTGTTTGGGAGCGATCGCCTCTACGCTGCAACCCTCGTCCGCAGCCGTAATTGGACAAGACGATCGCATCACGCCGACTTACGAACAGCTAACTAACTCAGTATTGGGAACTGTAGGACGGCTCGCTCTTCAGAAAGCTGACGGAAGTTTTGGTCATTGCACTTTCACGGTTGTTGGTCGTAACATCGGACTGACAAATGCCCATTGCTTGTTAGATGAAAAAGGAGCGCCAATTCAAATAAAAGCTGCTATTGCCGCACAACACAGCGATCGCGCTTTAGCAGTGACCAATGTTGATGTTTATTGGACTGGCAGGGACACCGCTCCTGTAGGTATTGAGGATGTTCCTGGCGATTGGGCGATTGTTCGTTTCACAACCAATCTAGGAGAATTGACAGGCTGGTTGGGTAATACTGATTGGAATCCAAACGATATTAACACTGCTGGTCAAACCGTTGTCGGTCTGACTGCAGGGTATGTTGGCTATCCTCAAGACTGGCCTACTGATGCACGTTTCCAGCCAGGAAATGTTCGCGGCTATACTCCAGCCTTGCACTATGGCTGTACTATTCACAACGTAGAAGGGAGTATATTACTGCATGACTGCGATACTACAGGTGGAACTTCTGGCTCTTCTTTGTTTACAGCAGTGTCACAGACAGACTTCCGTACTATCGGTTTACACTCTGGTGAATATCCAGTGCAAAACCCTTATATCAACTTAGCTGTACCCTTAGAACGGTTCATGCCAGCAGTACTGAAATTGAGGCAGACAGGAGCAGCGTCCGATACAGTAGTTCCTCGCCCCTAAGTTTTTGTTATTCAGAATTTGAAACACTAAATATCTATTCTGTCTTATCTTCACTTAGTCACTATGGCTGGGTTTCACCTAGCCTTTTCTATCCTTTACCTTTTCTGCTAATGAGCATTAAACGCAATCAAAACATATTATTAGGAATTCTTATAACTGCATCTGTTGGCGTAGCAACAACATCTGCGACGATTGCGATCGCTGACGATGACCCAATTTGTTACATCCAGAATAGAGACGGTCGGCAACTTGACCTATCTAAATTATGCGATCGCCCTACACCTGCCAATTCTCCTACTCCAACTACTAATAAACTTCAACCTACTGCTAATACAAGCAATTCCCCAACTAACAGTTCCATTGTCGAAAAAATCGACCCCAAAGCACCAGCAAAAATTCCCCGCGTCGTCACTGACAAACCACCTGATTTTTGGTATCAAGTTCCCGACTTGCCTCATCCACCATTCAAGGGGCGTACTAGCAACAGTCAATAAAACTGTTTCAGCAGGGCATGGAGAAAGAGGTCAATTGCCTAGCTGAAGTTTACAGAAATTTAACTGCATTTACTGTTATTTGTTCTACTGTGAAGATTGGGTAAATAGTTAGTAAATCGTAGTGAATATGTCATCTGCCTTATGTATTAGCTTCGAGCCACAGATTTAAGGAGCATAGATGAAGGTACTCGTTATGAGTCAAAATCTTAATTGCTTAAAGTTTCTGACGAAAAGCCGTCGGTTAGCTGCAACTATCTTATCGCTCGGTAGTTGTTTGGCAGCGATCGCACCAACTGTTCAACCTACAAGAGCAAATATCATCGGGCAAGATGACCGCGTTTTACCTTCCTATCAGTGGTTGACAGCACGACCTCGTGCAGCAGTGGGGCAGCTAGAAACTCAGAGGGCAGATGGAAAATGGGGACATTGTACTTTCACCGTTGTCGGTCGTAATATTGGATTAACAAATAGTCATTGCGTACGAGACGAACAAGGAAGGATACCAGTACAGGCTAAAGCCTATGTCGTGCGCTATGGAACGACTCAATTAGCTGTAGCAAATGTTAATGCTTACTGGACAGGACTGGCAGCTTTTCCTAAAACTCCAGAAGAATGGAGGCGGGATTGGGCAATTATCCGGTTTACCACAAATTTAGGAGACACCACGGGTTGGTATGGTACCGTTGAGTGGAATCGGAACGATATTAACAGTGCAGGAGCAACTGTTGTGGGTCAGCCTACAAACTACATTGGTTATCCTGGTGATTGGCCCACAGATCCAGCATTGAAAGCTTATCAAGGATACTTACCAGCCTTACAGGGTGGCTGTAACATTTTGGGTAAACATCCGCAGCTAGAAGTCCTATTGCATGACTGTGATATCACGCAAGGAACCTCTGGTTCGTCTCTGTTTACTGCGGCTTCAGAAATAGACTTTCGGACTATGGCTTTGAATAACGGTTTTATAGCCTATCCTGATGGCACATCAATTAGTATAGCCGTTCCTCTAGAGCGGTTTATGCCAGCTATTCTTAAACTGAGAGCAACAGGAGCGGCTAGCAGTACAACAGTTATTGCCCCATAAATTACTTCAACCGCACTACTAAAAGCTCTACCACCAATGATCTACAAGCAAATACAATACTTTTTATTACTAGGTTCAGTCACTACTTCGATGTCGCTCGCTGCAACCGCATTTGTATCAGGTGTCAGTGCTAACGAGCTACTCTGCTATATTCAGACTAGGGATGGAAAACAAGTGGATCTCTCTAGAATATGCAACAAGAAGACATCTCCAACTCCTGGGATACCTGGAACTACTAATATCAATCATCCTACTACCACTCCTGCTAATTCGCAGGCAATTCCCAACGAGTCAAAAATACCTGCTATCGATCCAAAAATGCCAGTAAAGGTTCCTCTCATCCTCAAAGACAAACCATCTGCATTGTGGAACTCCGTTCCCGACTTACCTTATCCTGCAATCGAAGGACGGACAATTCGGCATTAAATGAGTAGCTAGTGGCTAGTGGCTGGACTCTTTTCTTGTTATCGATTCCACTAGTCACTGACAACTGATAACTGATAACTGATAACTGTCAAAAAGCTGTCAGCAAGCACAAAAATAAAGCTTCCGTCCATTCCACCACTGCACCGTAGGTATCTCCCGTGTGACCGCCTAACTTATAATTGAGCCAAGCTCCAGTTACAATCGCGATCGCGCTTCCACCTAATGCCATAGCAAGAGACGCTACAATGCGATCGCGGTTTAGCAAGATTTGTACTCCACTAAGACCGAGTAATAATAACAGTCCTGGCAATAAATCCCAATAAGACCGAATCGCTGCTTTGTGAAACGCTCCTTTACCTGTAGGTTTGAGATAAGGATAACAGGCGATCGCGACTTGTTGTCCCCATCGTCCCCAACCACAAGCTGCCATCAATATTAAAGGGCGATAGGTATCGAGATCGGTTAAGGCTGATATTTTTAATATTAGAATGGCGATCGCCACCATTGCTCCAAACGCACCTGTAACGCTATCTGCCATGACTTGTAAGCGTCTTTGCGGATCTTGTACTGCCAAGCCATCAGCAGTATCCATTGCACCATCTAGGTGCAGTCCCCCAGTCAGCGCCATCCAACTCACGACAACTACAGCACTGCGAGTTAGTATGGGTACGCCTAATAAAAATAAGCCCAGATCTAACAATCCCAGAATTCCACCAACAATCAAACCTACCAGCGGTACAAGACACGCTACGCGCTGAAAGTCTAAATTCAATTTAGGGATGGGCAGACAAGTATAAAATGCGATCGCTGCTAGAAAGTCTAATCCAAGTTTTAATATCACAATTTACAAATCTCCCTTTCTAAAGGGAATTGAGGGAGATATAATCTATGTTCTCACCCTCAAGCGATCGCGCCACCAATTATCGAT
The DNA here is from genome assembly GCF_003991895.1 of Chroococcidiopsis cubana SAG 39.79. Taxonomy (NCBI): domain Bacteria; kingdom Bacillati; phylum Cyanobacteriota; class Cyanophyceae; order Chroococcidiopsidales; family Chroococcidiopsidaceae; genus Chroococcidiopsis; species Chroococcidiopsis cubana. Next base: position 77,313 of record NZ_RSCK01000013.1, on the reverse strand, counting down.
CGCTAGCAGCTAATTGCTCAGAACTACTCATAAAAATCACTATTTGCTATTCTTCAATACGGAGTAGTTTGCGGTAAAAAGGTTTAGAAAAATCTGTACTGCGGCTGCGCTGAAAATTGAGAATGACATCGATTAAATGATCGATATATTCCGAGCTTTGCATTAGCAGCTCGTAACTCAACTCGGCATTATTATCAAATTGTAGCCGACACCGGATCAGGTCTGCTGGTAATGTGGAAATATTCCAAGTTGCTATAAAGGGAATACCATCCGCGCCTTCAATTCTACGCTGTCCTTCCATCACTCCTTTTTTAAACAAACTGATGGCAAGAGGTAAGATATTACGTTTATTGCCTTGAAAATATGGAAGGTAAACTCTTAATTCTTGCTGGTTGGCGGGTTGAAGTTGTTGAATGGACATAGGTGTTAGGGGATAAAATTTACTGGTAGTTGTTGGTTGTTGGTAATTTTGTAGAGACGTTACATGTAACGTCTCTACACTAATAATTGTTTGCTATTTTTCAGTATTCCCAGAAATTACCCTATGACAACACTTACTCGCTGCAATAAAAAAGGTGAGCCTTGCCCACCCTACTATTGAAATAAAAAAAAGGTGAGCCTTGCCCACCCTACTAATGTTGATGTTTTGAACAACTATGCGATCGCAGCCGTTCTAACATCGTTATTTGCTAACAACTCTTGCAATTCGTCTGCATCTACAGTTTCTTTCTCTACTAGCATTTGAGCTAGCCGATCTAGAATGGCACGGTTGTCAGTTAGGACTGATTTTGCTCGCTTGTAAGCGGTATCAACGAGCTGATGCACTTCTTCGTCAATGACGGCGGCTGTCTCTTCGGAAAAGTCGCGTTCGGCAACGATATCGCGTCCGAGGAACATATTACCTTGTTGACGACCGAGAGCAACCGGACCGAGTCGATCGCTCATACCAAAACGAGTGATCATTTGTCTGGCGACTCTAGCGACTTGTTGTAAGTCGTTGGATGCACCAGTGGTGACTTCTTCTTCGCCAAAGATAATTTCTTCGGCAATCCGACCACCTAAAGCTACAGCCATCTGATTTTCTAAATACGAACGGCTGTAAAGTCCGGTGTCCATCCGGTCTTCGCTAGGTGTGAACCAAGTCAAACCACCAGCACGACCGCGAGGAATGATGCTAATTTTCTGTACGGGGTCGTAGTCTGGCATCAGCGCCCCTACGAGAGCGTGACCGGCTTCATGATAGGCAACCAGTTGCTTGCGCTTTTCGCTCATCACGCGGTCTTTCTTCTCTGGACCTGCCAAAACGCGATCGATCGCGTCATTGACTTCATCCATCGAAATTTCGCTCAGGTTGCGTCTAGCAGCTAAAATTGCAGCTTCGTTCAATAGGTTCGATAGGTCTGCACCTGTAAAACCTGGTGTACGACGGGCAATTCTGTCTAGATCTACGTCTTTTGCCAAAGTCTTGCCACGGGCGTGAACTTTGAGGATTTCCAAACGTCCGGCGTAATCGGGTCGATCTACAACGACTTGGCGATCGAAACGACCGGGACGCAATAACGCTGCATCGAGTACGTCTGGGCGGTTAGTCGCAGCAATAATGATGATTCCAGTATTGCCTTCAAAACCATCCATTTCGGTGAGTAACTGGTTCAGGGTTTGCTCCCGTTCGTCGTTACCACCACCTAAACCAGCACCCCGCTGCCGTCCGACAGCATCGATTTCATCGATAAATACGATACAAGGTGCGTTTGCCTTGGCTTGCTCGAATAGGTCGCGGACGCGAGACGCACCTACACCAACGAACATTTCAACGAATTCAGAACCGGAAATTGAGAAGAAGGGAACGCCAGCCTCACCCGCTACAGCACGAGCCAGCAGGGTTTTACCCGTCCCTGGAGGTCCAACTAGCAATACACCTTTAGGAATTTTCGCCCCGACTGCGGTGAAGCGATCTGCATTTTTCAGGAAGTCTACAACTTCGTTTAATTCCAATTTGGCTTGGTCGATTCCAGCTACATCGCCAAATGTTACCTGCGTTTGTGGCTCCATTTGTACCCTGGCTTTAGACTTGCCAAAGTTCATTGCTTGGCTGCCAGGACCATTTTGGGCGCGGCGTAGTAAAAAGAATAAGCCAACTAAAAGCAAGACGGGGACAAATAAGCTGCTTAGGGCTTTAAACCAAAAACCTTCATCAGTTTGAGGTAGAACCGCAATATCAACTCCTCTCTCCGTCAAGATTGAAATTAATTCGGGGTCATCGGGTAAATTAACGATGACTTGGCTGCCATCTTGAGGCTTGACAAGCGCTCTAGTGCGATCGGCACTAAGTCTGACCTGAGCAACTCTACCTTTTTCAACTGCTTGAATAAAATCGCTGTATCGCCATGTCTCTCGACTCTGAGGCTGTTTGTCAAAGAACGCCGTTCCCAGCGCAATGACCACAATTGCCAGTAATGCGTACAGCCCTGCGTTTCTCCACCGTTTATTCACCGAGGGTTAGCCTCCTAAAGCTTACGGGCAAGGGCGTTTTTTTCTTATGTTAATTAATTTTAATCTACCTTAGAAACTTGCCACTTGTCAGGTATCAATTATCAGTGACTGGTGGCTGGTGACTGGCGGCTAGACATAACAATTCAGTTTCCAGCCACTAAGTGCTAGCCACTAGCCACTATTCTTAGGGGTGATTTGTTGCGGCGGCTGATGTTGAATTATGGTGGATTGGGGTTACGCGATCGCACTCCGATCGACGATGTTGGTGAACGATGAAAAAGATTGGTTCTCAGCCTACTCTATCGCCTACGAGTTTGGTGCTGCTGTCGATCGCCTCGACTCAGTTAGGTTCGGCGATCGCGAAAACATTATTTAATACGCTCAGTCCTGCTGCTGTGGTGCTGTTACGGGTGGGTTTCGCAGCGGTGGTGTTGCTGGTGCTGTGGCGATCGCAAATTAAGGGTATTCAGCGTCGGAACTACGGGGTGCTGATTTTATTTGGTTTGGCTCTGGGTTTGATGAATCTCTCATTTTATTTAGCGATCGAGCGGATTCCGATTGGGATTGCGGTGGCGCTGGAGTTTCTTGGTCCTTTGGGAGTGGCGATCGCCAATTCTCGGCGCTTGCTCGATTTGTTGTGGGTGTTGCTGGCTGGATGCGGGATCGTGTTGCTGGCTCCAATTGGTGGTTTGAGTGTCAATCTGACTGGAATTATTTTGGCGCTGACGGCGGGGGGATTTTGGGCAGCTTATATTCTCCTTTCTGCCAAAGTGGGGCGGGTTGTTCCTGGAGGCGTGGGGCTGGCTTTGGCGATGGCTGTGGCGGCGATCGTCATTTTGCCAATGGGAATTGTTACGGGTGGCTCGGCGCTGTTAAATCCACAAATGTTATTTCTTGGGTTTGGGGTGGCGATTCTGTCTTCGGCGATTCCATACTCGTTTGAGTTAGAGGCGTTACGGTGGCTACCTGTAAGGGTGTTTGGCGTGTTGTTGAGTTTGGAGCCTGTGGCGGCGGCTGTTATTGGTTTTATTGTTTTGCGGGAAACTTTGGAGTTGCGGGCAATAATGGCGATCGCTTTGGTGACAGTTGCGGCGGGTGGGGCTTCTCTTTATGGGAGTAGGGGAAGATGATGTCGCGCAAAGACGCAGAGGCGCTAAGAGGAATAGGAAGATTTCATTCGTGCTGAAATAGTTTTTGTAAGTTTGTCAAAGCTGGATGATGGGGGTTGTAGTTTAGCTGATTTATTTTTTCTTGCCCTCGCTCCTCACTCCTGACTCCTCGCTCCTCAAATATGGTGTGGATGGGAATGAGTTCTACAATACTGTTGCTGTAGGCGATCGCTTCCATTTTTGCAGCTACGTCTGGTGTCCAGGGTTGTTCAATAACTTGTTGGTTTTGATTTTTGAGCCAGTCTATGAGTTGCGATCGCATGACTCCTGGTAAAATTTCTGCTTCTAGTGGTGGTGTCCACCAGTTACCGTCTTGCCATCCCCACAAATTACCTGTGCTGGTTTCTAGCCAGTTACCGTTGGCATCGACAAGAATTGCTTCGCTGGCTGTTATGTGTTGGGCTTTTATCTTGGCTAGCCACGCACCTAAGTAGTTACCTGTTTTATGGGTGGGTAAAAAGCGGTGAACTTCTTCTCCAGATATTAAGCTAGCTGCTACCCCATGTCTTTGCTTTTCTGTCAAGTCCCGTGGTAGCGATCGCCCAGTTATCCACTCTCTGCCGTCAGGAAAGATTGTGACTCTCAATACGGGAAAATCTTGCAGTAAGATTTCTGCCCCTTGTCGAACTTTCTGCCAGTTTGGTTCTTGCCAGTCTAAGAATTGAATGCTGGAGCGGAGGCGATCGCAATGCCTTTTCCAGTTGGTTAAGGGGCGATCGAGCGACTGACAATAAACTCGTAGGGTAGTAAACACGGTTGCTCCATACAATAAACCTGGATCGTCAACCGCTAACTCGATGACATTTGTTGTGATTAAGTCGCCGTTATACCAAAAAATTGCCGTTGCCTCAGTTTACTTGTCTTTAAGTTTTAATTTCTTTGTCAGTTAATTCATGCTTTCTTGCAACTGAAAAGCAAACTTTTTTTGTAATGATTAGATTGTTAAGTTTTAAACTATTTTTACAGCCAAAGCCTTGCGTTTTTACATCTTAATTCATATCATTTCACAAATTCAATTTATAAAACTATGGATAGAGATAGACAAGAAGCATACTGGCGGGCAAACACGGCTTTAATTCGGAATCTATTAATTGTTTGGGCGCTGGTATCCCTGGTGTTTAGCATCCTGTTAGCACAGCCGTTGAATGCAATCCGACTTGGAAGCGTTCCTCTAGGCTTTTGGATGGCACAGCAAGGCTCGATCTTAACTTTCGTAGTATTGATTTTTATCTATGCTTTTCAGATGGACAAGCTCGATCGCAAATATGGGATTAGAAAGTGAGGGAAAATCATGTCAGCAGAGCTTTGGACGATTATTTTAGTTGCCCTCTCTTTTCTACTGTATCTTTACATCGGTTGGCGATCGCGCGTCAAAGATAGTTCTGGCTTTTACGTCGCTGGGCAAGGTGTCCCCCAGATTGCAAATGGGGCGGCGACAGCGGCGGATTGGATGTCGGCGGCTTCTTTTATCTCGATGGCGGGGTTAATTTCGACTCTGGGCTACGATGGCTCGATTTATCTGATGGGTTGGACTGGCGGTTACGTGTTGCTGGCACTCCTACTTGCTCCATATCTGCGCAAGTTTGGTAAGTATACCGTGCCGGATTTTGTCGGCGATCGCTATTATTCTAATGCTGCTAGGTTAGTCGCGGTTGTTGCTGCTTTATTTGTCTCTTTAACTTATGTCGCCGGACAGATGCGGGGTGTCGGAATTGTTTTCAGCCGCTTTCTCCAAGTCGATATCAGCACGGGTGTGATTATTGGGATGGTGGTAGTGGCGTTCTTCTCAGTTTTGGGCGGAATGAAAGGCATCACCTGGACGCAAGTAGCCCAGTATGGTGTATTAATTGTGGCTTATTTGATTCCCGCAGCGGCGATCGCTTATATTCTCACTGGCAATCCAATTCCGCAACTCGCCTTTACTTTTAGCGATATTGTGGGCAAGCTGAATCAAATTCAGTTGGATTTGGGTTTTAAAGAGTACTCGCAACCATTTGCTAACAGATCTCAGTTGGACGTGCTGTTCACTACCCTCGCCTTGATGGTAGGGACGGCAGGACTACCCCACGTAATTGTTAGATTCTACACGGTGACTAACGTCAGAGCGGCACGTTATTCAGCAGGTTGGGCGCTGTTGTTTATCGCCCTACTTTATACCAGCGCTCCCGCCTTGGCAACTTTCGCCCGTTACAACTTAATTAGCACTTTGCACAACCAGCCAATTACCGAAGTGCGACAGTTAGACTGGGCGAATAAATGGGAAAAAACCAAGTTATTAACCTTTGACGACAAGAACAATGACGGACGAATTGAGCTAACACCAGATAAAAATACGAGCGAAATTACGATTGACCCCGATATTATTGTCTTGTCTACGCCAGAAGTGGCTAGGTTAGCTCCTTGGGTCATCGGACTGGTCGCTGCTGGGGGATTAGCCGCAGCTTTATCTACGGCTAGTGGTTTGCTGTTGGTGATTTCTAGTTCTGTGGCGCACGATATTTACTACCGCATCATTAATCCCAACGCTTCGGAAACCCAAAGGGTGTTTGTCGGTCGGATTATGGTCGGGTTAGCCGTGGTGCTGGCGGGATATTTTGGGATTAATCCGCCGGGTTTTGTGGCGCAAGTGGTAGCGTTTGCGTTTGGGTTAGCTGCTGCTAGCTTTTTCCCTGCCATTGTTCTCGGGATTTTTGACAAACGAACGAATCGAGAAGGGGCGATCGCAGGTATCGTAGTCGGTCTAATCTTCACCCTATTCTACATCGTCGGGGTAAAATTCTACGGAATGCAACCTTGGTTATTTGGGATTTCTCCTGAAGGAATTGGTACGGTGGGGATGATAATTAACTTCATCGTCACGCTGGTGGTTTCACGCCTGACTCCACCACCACCAATTGCCGTACAAGAAATGGTAGAAGATTTACGTTCTCCTGCGGGGGCAGAATTACCTATTGAGTCTGTCCATTAATTTGAATTTGTAGACTGTAGGTAGGGGCGCATAGCTATGCGCCCTTATTATGTCTTTATCCTAGCGTGAGGTAATCTATTCGTTCAAAGTCACTGCGTTCTAAATTTTCTAATTCAGGACCCAGCAGTCGCACGTAACCTTGCTGATTCTCAACTCGACGTATAGCTGGGATATAAATATCTTGCTCGACCATAAAATCATAAATAAATCCGTATACACTTCCCATGTCTTCACGTTGAAGCTGACGATTTTGAGATTGGAAGTAAAAAGAAATATCTTCTTCAAAGTCTAACGTTTCTATAAAGTTGCCGTTTTCATATAATTCATATCCAATATAGCCACCCGTATCGCTCACTCTATAGTAAACTGTGCGAGTTTGCAGCAGACTAGAAAGAGTTTGAGTATCTTTTTTGTCGAGTGGAGTACAACCTGGTACAAAACCGAAGTTATAAATTGATGTCCAAGTTTGTTCTTGAAATTGAAATACAATAAAGCCTTGACCTGTAGTTACTATTTCGCGATCGTACACATCCTGTTCCCATCTCTCCGCTTGTCTTACTCGAACAAAGGCTGATGCGACAGTTTCTATTGGGGCTTTAACGAAAACAAAAGTTTGATTTAAATCAATAGATTCAATCCCTCTTTTCTGTTCTAGAACCATATTTTTGTCTGATTGTAAAAACGAGGTAAAAGCATTAATTTGAATGAATATAAATAAATGCATAGGGCAATGATAACACTAAGCCCTATGCTTGGATTGAGATATAGCTCAGATAATCTCTAGTCTATTAATTAATCTGGATCTGAATTTGATGGATTCAAGAAAAGTCTTCCAGGCATTCCAGGACCTATTGATTCTGGAAGCGTTAGATTGAGAATATAAACTTCAGGATTTCTCAGCGAAGCTTGACCAAGCTGGAGGTTATTGAAACTACCTGGAACTTCACAGCCTATAGAGTGCCAGACACCAACACGTTTCGTAGAAGCCTCAAACCTTGTTTTTGTGCTAATCTCCCTTACATCTGCGGTAGTAAGAAAAATCATTGCTGGTATTCTTCCTGCATCTGCTGCATCACTCCTACTAAGAGCATCAAGAAAACCTAGAATTTGGTAATCATCATAACTAGGGGTAGTAGACCTCCACTTAATGCTTTAACTTCGTAAAACACGCTCTTGTCATATGTTAAAGGTGAACCCAAAGGAAGGTTCTGAATTACAAGTGGAAGCACACCATCTGATACTACGTTTACTAATTTACCATTTGTCTTGTCTCTCCTTTGGGGTGATTCAAATTTTCGGTATTTTCTGGAATTGGAATACCTAGTCTGATAGTAGCTAGTGCAAAGTGTAGATATCTTCATAGATTGACAAAGATAAACGCTCAAATATAGAGCAGCAAAACAAAAATACAAAATAAACTTAACTCTATTTTTCTCAATACTATCAGTGTGATTTTACTGAAAACATTTACTCGTACTTGCTAGCTAAATTAGGTAAAACTACAGTAATTTTATAAAATTGATTATGCTTTGAGAAATAAAAGCAAAAATAGTAATGTAAATTTTATATATAGGTGATATAAATAATAATTAAGTTTTTATATTTGGTTGTTACTGTTTTTTCTACTACAATGTCGATTCTATCTTTTCTTCAAAATGTATCAACAGCTCAAGAGTATCCAGGTTGCTTTATAATTGGTTCAGATGGCAAGATAGTTAGCCTTGACCCTCTATACAAAAAGCGTAATGACGAGAAGAAATTAAGAATTGCAATGAAAGCCAACGAACTTTATCATCAGGGAATTGAATTAGGTCGTAAAGGATTTTATAAGGAAGCAATTTCTAATTATACTCAAGCAATTAATCTCAATCCTGATTTTGCAGAGGCTTATGTTTCTCGTGCTACCGTTCGATATTTAACAGAAGATGAACAGGGAGGTTTTGAAGACCTCAATAAGGCTTTGAATATATATAAGGATAGGGGAGATACACAAAGATATAATATCGTTCTCGATATGGTTCAGCATATACGAAGAGAGGCTGAATGGGAGAAAAACCTCTAGTTATTCCAACTTATTGAAGAAGTTCAGATGTAACGTTCTAAAAATAGAATTAAAGGATATAGTGAAAGCCAACGAATTTTATCAACAAGGGAGTGACCGAGCTAGAAGAGGGCTTTATAAAGAAGCATTTGAGGATTTCACTCAAGCAATTAATCTCAATCCTGGTTTTGTAGAAGCCTATATGATCCGTGCAGATACTCGAACTCTACTAGGAGACAAACAGGGGGCAGTGACAGATTTTCAAAAAGCTATAGACATTTATAAGGCTAGAGGAAGAGCCGACATAGCTGATATGCTTTTAACACCATTACAGGCACTAAAAAATGAAATTGAATGGGGTGAGTAAGCTTAAATAAGTTCCTTTTTTTTGAAGAAATTTGTCTATAAGATAATAAAAGTGAGAGTTTAAAAAATCTCATGAAAGCCAACGAATTTTATCAACAAGGGATTGATCGAGGTAGAAAAGGTCAATACAAAGAAGCATTTGACGATCTTACTCAAGCCATTAATCTCAATCCTGAGTTTGCAGAAGCTTATATTTACCGCGCTCATGCTAGAACTGGAATAGAAGATAAACAGGGGGCAGTGGCAGATTTTCAAAAAGCTATAGATATCTACAAATCTAGAGGAAGATCGGATATAGCCGATCTGCTTCTAACACCATTACAGGCACTAAAAAATGAAATTGAATGGGGTGACGAATAATCAATAAAATTAGCCTAACTAGAAGCACTTAATACTGTTTCTGCCATCATATGCAACATTAATCCGTATTCCAATCCTTCTACAACTGCCTGATAAGAAGCTTCTAAAATATTAGGAGAAACACCAACGGTCGTCCAACGCTGATGACCGTTTTTTGATTCTACTAAGACGCGAGTTTTTGCTGCCGTACCGCTGTGTCCGTCTAAAATTCTGACTTTGTAATCGCTTAATTCAAACTGAGCAATTTGTGGATAAAAGTTAACTAAAGCTTTTCTTAACGCCCTGTCTAATGCTGCTACAGGACCATTTCCCTCGGCGGCTTCGAGAATGTCTTGACCGTTGACAGTTAGTTTAACAGTAGCGAGGGCATTAGTATTCGTTCGCCCTTCGACTAAATCGCAGTGAACTTGAAAGCCTTTAATTTCAAAAAATTGCTGTCGTTTACCTAAAGCCTCGCGCATGAGGAGATCGAAACTGGCTTCAGCAGCTTCAAATTGATAGCCTTCACTTTCTAATTCTTTCAAGCGTTGCAGAATTTGTCGTGCTGTGGGGTTATGTTTATCTAATTCAATCCCAAAAGTACGGGCTTTGGCGACGACATTGCTAATTCCTGCTTGGTCAGAAATCACGATACGGCGGCGATTGCCAATTTGTTCTGGTTGAATATGTTCGTAGGTAAGGGGATTGCGTTCTACAGCCGAGACATGGATACCCCCCTTATGGGCAAAGGCAGAACGCCCTACAAAAGGTGCGTGTTCGTCAGGGGCAAGGTTGACAACTTCGCTGACAAAACGACTGACTTCAGTTAGTTGAGGCATTTGTGCGTCAGCAAGGCATTGGTATCCGAGTTTGAGCTGTAAGTTAGGGATGAGAGAACAGAGGTTAGCATTACCGCAGCGTTCGCCGTAGCCGTTGATCGTCCCCTGTACCATCTTCGCCCCTTCCATCACAGCGGCGATCGCATTGGCGACAGCTGTATCGGAATCGTTGTGGGTATGGATTCCTATTTGGGGAATGGGTAGGGGCGCACAGCTGTGCGCCCCTACAGAAATAAATGAGGCTACGTCGCGAACAATAGAACTAATTTCATGTGGGAGAGTCCCGCCGTTGGTGTCGCACAGGACGAGCCATTCTGCGCCAGAGGCGATCGCGGCTGCTAGCGTTTTTAAGGCATAATCGCGATTGTGTTTATAGCCATCAAACCAGTGTTCGGCATCGTAAATGACTCGTCGCCCTTGGCTGCGAAGGTAGGCAACTGTATCGCGAATCATCTCTAAATTTTCTTCCAGGCTGCATTTTAGCCCTTCTGTAACGTGGAGATCCCAAGATTTACCAAAAATTGTCACCCAACGAGTTCCAGCAGCCAGAATCGCTTGCAGGAGTGAATCTTCAGCCGCACTAACATGGGGGCGACGGGTAGAACAAAAAGCAACGACTTCGGCTTGCTTGAGGGGCTCTTCCTTCAACTGCCAGAAAAATTGTACGTCTCTAGGATTTGCCCCAGGCCATCCACCTTCAATAAAGGGAACGCCCAATTGGTCGAGTTGGCGGGCAATGCGTAATTTATCCTCTAAGGATACAGACAAGCCTTCACGCTGCGTACCGTCGCGTAGGGTTGTATCGTAAATCCAGATCTGGTTTGGGTTGGAGGCGAGGGGTAATGCTTCGGTCATAGGGAAAGAACAAACACAGGAAAGCTCGAACTCTAGAAAGCGATATTCTGATTTTAGGTAGAACTAGATGGTGGAGTCGCTAGCTAACATGGATATGGTAAAGGTAATTGCTCAAGGTAAAACAATTGAATGCGATCGCGGCGCTAATTTACGACAAGTCTTGCTTAAGCATGACATTGAGTTGTACAACGGTGGCGCTAAAGTTATCAATTGTCACGGTATTGGCAGTTGCGGTACTTGTGCGGTGTTAGTCGAAGGCGAAGTTTCCGAACCAAATTGGCAAGATAAAACCCGTCGCTCCCTTCCTCCCCATTCTCCCACGCGCAACCTAAGGTTAGCGTGCCAGACAAAAGTTTTAGGTGATGTAAAGGTAACAAAATTTGACGGCTTCTGGGGACAAGGTACGGAAACTGTGTGGAATTCGGAATTATAGAAAGTGAAAGCTGAGGGGTTTATTGATGGAGATGATCTGCGTTTTTCCTGTCGATGTGTTATGTAGCGAACTACTATGACAATAGGGATAACATGAGAAGCTATCCACATTTTCCGCTTATCCGCGTGCTAGGATAGTCAACCATAGCTAGGGGTGTCTGGGGAACCAGGCTGAGATAGTCCCTTAGAACCTGAGACTGGGTAATACCAGCGGAGGGAAGCTGTTTATGAGAACTCAAGATATATACAGAATGGCTGGCGAAGCATTGCAGGTAAAAGCGATCGCTCAATTTCTCGCCTCTTGCCTAACTCACAAATGACAAATGACAAATGACAAATGACATTTTAATTATTGGTGGCGGGGTCGTTGGTTTGGCGATCGCCGTTGAGTTAAGATTGCGCGGTGCATCTGTCACTTTACTCTGTCGCGATTTTCATGCTGCGGCAAGTCATGCAGCGGCGGGAATGCTAGCGCCTCAAGCCGAGCAAATCCCTCCAGGGGCAATGTTAGATCTGTGTTTGCGATCGCGATCGCTCTACCCCGAATGGACGCGCAAGCTAGAAGAAATTAGCGGTAAACCAACAGGTTACTGGGCTTGCGGCATTCTCGCGCCTGTTTATGAAGATGTAGGGGCGCACAGCCGTACACTCCTACAAGAAAATAATTCTTCCCCCGCTTACTATCTCGATAAAGAGGCAATCCACCTCTATCAACCAGGATTGAGTGAAGCAGTTGAGGGCGGTTGGTGGTATCCCGAAGATGCTCAAGTCGATAATCGGGCTTTGACTTTGGCTTTATGGTCGGCAGCAGAATCGTTGGGCGTAGATTTGCACGATGGAATTGCTGTTGAAGGCATTTTACAGCATCAAGGGCGAGTTATTGGCGTTCAGACTGCCAGTGGCAACTTCTCAGCCGATCGCTATATCCTGGCATCCGGTGCTTGGTCGTCAGAGTTGTTACCTTTACCCGTGCGTCCGAAAAAAGGGCAAATGCTATCGGTACAAATACCAGATAGCGATCGCGCTGATGCGATGCTCCAGCGGGTTTTGTATGCTTCAGATGTCTACATCGTACCGCGCCGCGAACGCCGCATTATTATTGGTGCTACCAGTGAAGATGTAGGATTTACCCCTTATAATACCCCAGCGGGAATTCAAACTTTACTGCAACGAGCCATTCGGATCTATCCCCAGTTACAAGATTATCCAATTCGCGAATTTTGGTGGGGTTTTCGTCCTGCGACTCCTGACGAACTACCCATTTTAGGAAATAGCCCCTGCTCGAATCTTACCTTAGCCACTGGTCACTATCGCAACGGTATCCTCCTCGCACCCATCACTGCCAAGTTAATTGCTGACTTATGGGAACAAAAATTAGATCCTTTGCTAGAGAGTTTTAGTTATTTGCGATTTCTTGGCGAGAGTTGGAAGTCGGGAGTCGGGAGTCGGGAGAAGAGAGCTGAGGGAGCTGAGGGAGACATTGCCAACTACCAATTACCAACTACCAATTACCAATTACCAATTACCAACAATTCACAAATGCAAACCTTAGATCTATCACAGCAACAGTCCCTCGATCGCCCTTTAGTGATTGCCGATCGCACTTTTTCTTCCCGCTTGATGACTGGTACTGGTAAGTATCGCAACGTAGAAGAGATGCAGCAAAGCGTGGTTGCTAGCGGTTGTCAAATTGTCACCGTTGCTGTGCGACGAGTGCAAACAAAAGCACCTGGACATGAAAATTTAGCTGAGGCTTTGGATTGGACAAAGCTGTGGATGTTGCCCAATACCGCTGGTTGTCAGACGGCGGAAGAAGCAATTCGCGTTGCTCGTTTGGGGCGCGAGATGGCGAAGGTTTTAGGACAAGAAGATAACAATTTTGTCAAGTTAGAAGTGATTCCCGATCCAAAATATTTGCTGCCCGATCCGATCGGGACTTTACAAGCAGCAGAACAACTGGTGAAGGAAGGTTTCGCCGTATTACCTTACATCAATGCCGATCCAATGCTGGCGAAACGCTTGGAGGAAGTCGGCTGCGTGACTGTGATGCCTTTGGCTTCTCCAATTGGTTCTGGACAAGGATTGAAAACAACGGCAAATATTCAAATCATCATTGAAAATGCTGGCGTACCAGTGGTGGTAGATGCGGGAATTGGCACGCCTAGCGAAGCCGCGCAAGCAATGGAGTTGGGGGCAGATGCTTTACTGATTAACACGGCGATCGCCCAAGCTAAGAACCCTCCTGCTATGGCACGCGGTATGAAACTAGCCACCGAAGCCGGACGACTCGCCTACCTCGCCGGACGAATACCAATTAAAGATTACGCGATCGCTAGTTCCCCTCTTAGCGGCACTGTCACGAGCTAAAGCGGTTGTTTCCCCAACTCCTGTAAGGGCGTACAGCCGTGCGCCCCTACCGACTCCCGTATATGTAAATTTTCTTAACTAAAGTATGAGAGTATTTCTACCATTTTTTGTTACAGTTAAGCAAAGCAAAAATAGAAAGGACTTGATTCATGCCCTATACCACCGAAGAAGGCGGTCGTTTAAATAACTTTGCTGTAGAACCCAAAGTTTACACGGCAGAACCACCAAGCAGTACTCAGAAGCGTAACTATATTATTGGTGGCGTTGCAGGTGCATTTTTGGTTGTGGCTTTAGTATTCGTTGCTGTAGCGGTCTCTAGCGCCAGTTAACATTAAGGGTTTTTGACAATTTAACCATTAGTTTTTCGCCAAATACCCGACGATCGCGATCGCACCTACTATACAAGGTGAGAGATCTAAGCAGTAAAGAAGTATTTGGGCGAAATTTTTGTTTTTGGTTTCAGTATTAGAGTGGGCGTTGCTCACCCTACACCTCTAGCGTTATTTATATTTATTGATTTTTATTCAAAAAACAACAATGCGATCGCTGCTTTTCTACCACTAGTTCAGTCAACAATCGCTATTAATCTCAATTCAAGCAGGCAAACTTTTTGCCTTGCCATCTAACTCACTATCCTTGTCGAGAGCAGAAATTTAACTAAATTTCTGCTCTCGACATTACTATTATGTAACTTTGCTGTGAATATCAGTATCTATCTGCGGCATGATTAAATCGTAAGAAGTTCTATTACCAAGTCCAATCTTTTTTTGCGACAATACAAACTCTCCCCCTACGATCGTATCCCCAAGGATAGAAAATGTCGGACAACCTCAGAAGTCAAGTCGTTACCCAAGGCGTACAGCGATCGCCTAACCGTGCTATGTTACGGGCTGTCGGTTTTGGCGATGCAGATTTTACTAAACCCATCGTTGGTATTTCTAACAGTTACAGTACCATTACTCCCTGCAACATGGGAATTAACGAGCTTGCCCAACGTGCTGTAGCCGGAGTGCGTAACTCTGGGGGAATGCCGCAAATGTTCGGTACGATTACCATCAGCGACGGCATTTCGATGGGAACGGAAGGGATGAAATATTCCCTCGTATCGCGGGAAGTGATTGCCGATTCAATTGAAACTGTCTGTAACGGACAGAGTATGGATGGAGTCTTAGCGATCGGCGGTTGCGATAAGAACATGCCAGGGGCGATGATTGCTATGGCGCGGATGAATATCCCAGCAATATTTGTCTATGGTGGAACAATTAAACCCGGACACTACAACGGCAAAGATTTAACAGTTGTCAGTGCTTTTGAAGCTGTAGGACAATACAGTGCTGGCAAAATTGACGAAACAGAATTAATCGAAGTCGAACGCCGTGCTTGTCCTGGGGCTGGGTCCTGTGGTGGAATGTATACGGCAAATACAATGTCTTCTGCGTTTGAAGCTATGGGGATGAGCTTGCCCTATTCTTCCACAATGGCAGCGGAGGATGCAGAAAAAGCCGAAAGTACGGAAAAATCAGCTTTTGTTTTAGTTGAAGCCATTCGCAACCAACTTTTACCCCGTCAAATTCTCACTCGTAAGGCGTTTGAAAATGCGATCGCGACGATCATGGCTGTGGGTGGTTCTACCAATTCTGTTTTACACCTGCTGGCGATTGCCCATTCAATAGGAGTAGAACTCACTCTAGATGACTTTGAAACCATTCGCGCCCGCGTTCCAGTCCTATGCGATCTCAAGCCGAGTGGTAGATATGTAGCAACAGATTTACACAAAGTCGGCGGAATTCCCCAAGTGATGAAAATGTTGCTCGTACATGGTTTATTACATGGCGATGCGCTGACAATTACCGGACAAACCATTGCTGAAGTTTTAGCTGATGTCCCCGATACTCCACCTACAAACCAAGATGTGATTCGTCCTTGGGAAAATCCCCTTTATGCTGAAGGACACTTAGCTATTTTGAAGGGAAATTTGGCTACAGAAGGTTCGGTAGCAAAAATTACAGGGGTGAAGTTACCAAAAATTTCGGGTCCAGCGCGGGTATTTGAATCCGAGGAAGCCTGTCTAGCCGCAATTTTGGCAAAACAGATCCAAGCAGGTGATGTCATCGTCGTGCGCTACGAGGGACCCAAAGGAGGTCCTGGGATGCGAGAAATGCTAGCCCCTACTTCGGCAATTATCGGCGCTGGCTTGGGAGACTCGGTGGGATTAATCACTGACGGGCGTTTCTCCGGTGGAACATACGGTATGGTCGTCGGTCACGTCGCCCCAGAAGCCGCTGTAGGAGGTGCGATCGCCCTAGTGCAAGAAGGAGATACAATTACCATCGACGCTCGTTCCCGTGCCTTACACCTGCACGTATCGGATGAAGAATTAGCCCAACGTCGCGCTAGCTGGAAACCCCGCCCGCCACGGTATACTACAGGCGTGTTAGCAAAGTATGCCAAGTTAGTATCTTCTAGCAGTCTCGGTGCTGTGACGGATCTGGGTCTGGGTTGATATCGAAGCGAATTCTTAAAGCGGATGGCAGAGGACAAAACCTACGATCGCGGAATGATTACTTGAACTCTGCGATTTGTCCGCTGTCCTTCTAGATTGTCCGAACCGTCTGGATTCACATTTGGTGCAGCAGGTTGGCTCTCGCCATAGCCTTTAGTCCGCAAGCGTTCGGACTCTATGCCTTCCTTGCTAGCAAGCCACTGGGCGATCGCAGCAGCGCGACGCTGGGATAGCTTCATGTTATACGCATCGCTGCCTTTCGAGTCTGTATAACCGTTGACCTGCACCATAACACTACCGGATTGTTGAATCAGGCGAGCTAACTTCTCTAACCTTGGAACAGCATCGGGACGAATATTAGCTTTGTCAAAATCAAACAGCACATCAGCTGGCAGATCGATAATTGTTTCCGACTCTGTAATACGACCATCCAAGTCAGCAACCAGTCCTTCCAGATCGCTAACATCACCTGTTAATTGACTACCGGAATCCGGAAAAGATGAGGCGCGTTCTCGTTCCTGCTTCAACGGCTCCGGTTGTACTTGCGCAGTAGCAAACTGCTGTACTTGTTTCGGATTAACTGACTCAGCAGTAGAAGCATCACGAGATTTCTCGATCGGCTCATTGCAACTTGCCAACATCATCGCAGAAACGCTGAAAGCCGCTTGGAGGAGAACGTATTTCATGGTCGTACCGATATACCGTCGTAAGGACCTACATCGGGAATGTTAATCGAAATAGTCTTTGTTCCGGCAGGCGGTGCAGGAAACTTAAACCACGCCACCTTAGACTTTTCGACGCTAGAAAAATTTCCCAAATCCACGATTGTTTTGTCCCTCTTTCCCAACGGCGATGCCAAGTATTGACCGGATTCATCTTTAAGCACGCCATAGCGTTTTGCTGTCGCATCATCAATATAGCTAACTTGCTGAATCGGCATCTCGACATTGCGGGTGTATGCACTGGTTGGGTTGCGATAGAGCAGTTCGACAGTGAGAATTTTTCCAGTGATGCCAGCACGCACGAGGTCAACTTCTAAACCCCCTGGTCCCGATCGCGTCTGGATCGGTTTAGGCTTCGAGTCCTTACTAAGCGTTATTAACAATGTTTTAGCTGACGCTGAAGTTATACTTGCAAGCTGGACACCTGTAGAATTTTCTGGCTCTTGAGCAGCCGCAACACTCGGCTGAGTTGCTCGTGCGTTCAAAGTATCTATTTGACACCCACAAATACTAGTAGAGAATATTAGGCAAGAGACTGAAATAACCTTGCATGTTTTCATAGTAATATTTCCGTTGCCTTAGATATCAATACAATCTACACTGATTCAAGCCATCTAACCGTCGTGTTTAGCGGCGA
This sequence comes from Chroococcidiopsis cubana SAG 39.79, assembly GCF_003991895.1. NCBI lineage: Bacteria > Bacillati > Cyanobacteriota > Cyanophyceae > Chroococcidiopsidales > Chroococcidiopsidaceae > Chroococcidiopsis > Chroococcidiopsis cubana. Next base: position 59,582 of record NZ_RSCK01000013.1, on the reverse strand, counting down.
CCAGAAAATTATAAATGAAGCGAGAAAACTTTTACACGTCCGCTATCTACTTGCAAATCCTATTCGAGTAACACTAGAAACATCGAAAAGCTCTGATTGCCACTACAAAGCAATGACCATGCAGAAATCCGTTCCCATTAACTGGACGTTAATTCAACAGCGCCTCACTCCATACTTATTTTTACTACCAGCACTGCTTGTTCTGGGGTTAACGGTCTTTTATCCTGCCCTGCAAGCATTTTACTTGAGCTTTACTCGTTACGAATACGACATAACCCAAGCACCTGAATGGATTGGCTTGGCTAACTTTGAGCGTTTGTGGCAGGATAAAGTCTTTTGGCAAACTCTAGGAAATACAATATTGTATTTGGCGATCGCCGTGCCGATTTTGGTTGCAATTCCTTTGGTTTTGGCGATTTTAGTTAACCAGAAACTACGAGGAATGCACTGGTTTCGCGCTGCCTATTACACGCCTGTGATTATTTCTATGGTCGTAGCAGGGATTGCTTGGCGGTGGTTATATGCTCAGAATGGATTGCTAAATCAATTATTGAAACAAACTGGAATTTTAACTAGTGGTATACCCTGGCTGACTAGTCCCAGATTTGCCCTTTTTAGCGTCATCGCGGTGACAGTGTGGAAAGGACTGGGATACTACATGGTGATTTATTTAGCTGGGTTACAGTCGATTCCAGCAGAATTATACGAAGCTGCTGCGATCGACGGTTCCGATGGCGTGCGCAAACACTGGGATGTTACAGTGCCATTAATGCGACCTTACTTAATGCTAGTAGCTGTCATTTCTGCCATTTCCGCCACCAAGGTTTTTGAAGAAATCTACATCATGACCAAAGGTGGACCCCGCAACAGTTCTAAAACTATTGTTTATTACCTTTACGAACAAGCTTTTGGCAGTAGTTTAGATATTAGCTACGCCTGCACGATCGGTTTGGCAATGTTTTTAATCATCTTGGTTTTGTCAATTTTGAATCTGAAACTGTCGCCAAAGAATTAGCAGTGTAGAGACGTTACATGTAACGTCTCTACTTTTTCTAGCGATTAACTAACGACAAAGGGACTAAAAACAACCCAAAATACCAAGACGATCGCGGCGAGGATGAAACTCGACCTAACATTGAGATTGTGCGATCGATGCGAACCAGCAAACTTCTCCAACTCTGCATCTGAGTGTTGGAAGATTTCTAGTTGTCTCTGGTTTGGTGCAGCACTGGTTAAACTGACAAGTACCAAAATGGCAATAGAAATGACAAACAGCAGAATCGCGAAGTGTAAGAAATTGATTGTGGCATAGGCTACCAAAGGTCGCCAAGTTATCCAACCTGCTTTTACGGCGATTTCGGCGATAAATCGAATTGCACCCAAAATAAAACCAGTAATTAAGGTATTGAAAGCCGCCCTACCAGTAGCGCGTTTCCACAATATCCCCATCAAGAAGACAGCAGCAATCGGTGGCGAAACGTAGGCTTGTACTGACTGGAGATAGACATAAAGCTGATTGCTCATCAACCCGATAAAGGGGAGCCATAGCAAACCAGTCACTACCAGTAGAATAGTCGAAATCTGTCCGGCTCGCACTAACTCGCGATCGCTTGCCTCTGGTTTCCATTTTTGGTAGAAGTCCATCACAACTAGCGTGGAACTACTATTAAAGACGCTGGAAAGAGAACTCATCAACGCCGCCAGCAACCCAGCTACCACTAATCCTTTAATTCCAGGCGGGAGGAGATTATTCACCATCGTGGCATATATCCGGTCTGGTTCTACATCGGGAAACAGAATTCTCCCGGCGATCCCTGGTAAGACAAGGATAAATACAGGTAGAAGTTTTAAAAATCCAGCAAAAATTGTCGATCGCCTTGCGACTTCAATATTAGGTGCGGCAAGGGTGCGTTGGACGATCATTTGGTCTGTACACCAATACCACAAACCTAAGATGGGTGCGCCGAATAAAATTCCCGTCCAAGGAAAATCGGGATGATTGATGTCTTTCCACAAACTAAAGAAGTTGGGATCGACTTTTTGATACAAAGCACCGAAACCACCCACATCAATAATTGCTGTTGCAGTTAAGAAAATTCCGCCGCCAATCAGAATAAATGCTTGGAAGAAATCAGTATAAATTACTGCTCTCAAACCGCCAAAAATTGTATACGCACCCGTAGCCACAATCAAGGCGATCGCACCTAGCCAAATATTCCAGCCTAAAATTGTTTGCAGAACGATCGCCCCTGCATAAACCGCGACGCTAATTTTTGTAAAGACATAAGCAATTAATGAAATTGCGGATAGATAGGTACGGCACTGACGATTAAACCGCCTTTCTAAAAACTCCGGCATTGTAAATACACCAGTGCGGAGATAGAACGGCACGAACAGCCAGCCTAATAGCAACAGCATAAAACAGGCAATCCATTCAAACTGCCCTACTGCTAGACCAGAACTAGCGCCGCTACCTGCTAATCCAATGAAGTGTTCGGCAGAAATATTGCTAGCAAATAGACTCGCACCAATTGCTGCCCAGCCAATACTTCCACCGCCCAAAAAATATGATTTGCTAGTCGCTAAACTTTTCTGACTCGACCAATAACCAATCGCCGCTACACCTACAAAGTAAGCAACGAGAAACACGATATCTATAGCAGCCACCGTCTTCTCCTACAATTTTTAAATTTCTTAACTAAACGTTGAACGAAAAGTTTTGTGAAGAAAAATTAAGAAGTAGGTGCGGGAATGCTCCGAGCGCCTACTTCCTGGTTTTCTCGTAGTTTGTCGATCCCTAGCCGCAAAAAGCTGTAATTTTCAGTGAAAACTAAATTTTGTTTAATTGTTATCAGTCGTGGGTTAGATATTTTCTTAATACCCAAAAACTCCTAATAATTAATCGTAGAAATAATTTGTGCTTTCTAGCAAATTAATTTAGAATTTGTAACCAATTTCTTGAATTTTTCTTAAGTCAATCCAAACTCATCCGTAAGATATATGACTGTAGCTAGATGCTCGATGATATTCTTAATTTATTAAGATGTAATGCTGCTAAAAAACAGCTATTGTTGAGCCTAAAGGTTTTCTCTTTAGACTAAATAAAAGCAGGGTAAAATTTTTTGTAAAAAATAAAGTGAGTGGCGAACGGATGAACAAAAAATTGCCGCACGCTAGATTGTTTCTGGCTGCGAATTTAGTAGCGGCTTTAGTAGGAATGAATGCGGAAACTACCTTAGCATTGCCGCTAGAAAATAGTATGGCTCAAGTTACGTCAGTCTCTCAACTATCAGACGTGCAACCGACAGATTGGGCATTTCAAGCATTGCAATCTTTGGTAGAAAGATATGGTTGTATTGCGGGATATCCCGATGGAACTTATCGAGGAAATCGTGCTTTAACGAGATATGAGTTTGCAGCAGGATTGAATGCTTGTTTAGATCGAGTCAACGAACTAATTGCTACAGCTAGTGCAGATGTAGTGACGAAAGAAGACTTAGCAACATTACAACGTTTGCAAACAAAATTTAGTACAGAATTGGCAACTCTGCGCGGTCGAGTTGATAGTTTGGAAGCACAAACAGCAGAATTAGAAGCAAATCAGTTTTCGACAACGACAAAACTTAATGTCAGTTTAATTACAGCAATTACAGATACATTTGGCGATCGCATAGCTGGAGATGAGGACGATTCTAATACGATATTCGGCTATCGTTCGCGGATGAATTTTGAAACGAGTTTTACCGGACGAGATTTACTACGGACTCGTTTGGAATTTGGTAACTTTGGCGATCTGGAAGACGTGTCGGGTACGAACATGACACGGCTTAACTTTGATACAAATACTGAGAACGATGTAACTGTACCGCACTTGTTATATCGTTTCCCCGTGGGTTCCAACCTCACCTTTACTGTAGGTCCCGCCGGAGTCGGTTACACCGATATTACAGATACTCTGACTCCTCCCAGCATTGCCGATGATAGCCGAGGTATTCCCTCTCTGTTTGGCGAATACAGTCCCCTGTATCGTCGCGGTGGTGGTGGTGCGGCGGTGAATTGGCAGATTGCCGAGAGTTTAACTTTGACTCTAGGATATTTAGCTGGTAGTCCCAGCGATCCTGGTGATGGTGCTGGTTTATTTAACGGTACGTATCACGCCTTAGCGCAACTCGCTGTAGATGGTGATTGGGGTGCGGCTGGAATTGCTTACTCGCGCAGTTATAATCCTGCGGGAGTCGTGGATCTCACTGGTAGTACGGGTAGTTTGCTGGCTAGCGAACCATTTGGAGACGATATTGCGACATCCGCAGACATCTTTGCTTTTCAAGGGTTTTATCGCTTTTCACCCAAGTTTCAATTACATGGTTGGGTAGGTTACATCAGTGCGAGTGCTAATGGTTCGGGTTTGAGTGCGATCGCCGATGGTAGTGGAGGAACTATTGCTAGTACTGTTGAAGATGGGGATAGTGCAGATCTTTGGTATGGTGCTGTGGGTTTAACTTTCCCAGATGTGGGGGGTGAAGGTAATTTACCGGGGATTTTGGTTGGTTTACCTCCTAGAGTGACAGATAGCGACGTGCGCGATGAAGATGACACTTCATATCATGTTGAGGCTTTTTACCGTTTTCAAGTTAACGATTATATTTCTGTGACTCCGGGTTTTTGGGTAGTATTTAATCCTGAAAATAACAGCGATAATAGCAATCAATATGTTGGGGTAATTCGGACGAGTTTTAATTTTTAATCCCAATTTGCTGTTTGACTACGCCGCAGAAGATCCCCCCAACCCCCCTTAAAAAGGGGGGCTATATGAACCCGTCCTTTGAATATGATATGGTGATAAAGAATTTTTGATAGATTAAAATTGTCACGCAAAGACGCAAAGGCGCTAAGAGAAATCTTGGTGTCTTTGCGTTTTTGCATGTTAATTGTTAGTGGCTATTTATTTTGTGGGAATACTGGATAGAGGTGCGATCGCATCTTCAATATTTTATTTTAGTGTGAGTTATGGCAAAAGGGGATCATATCTACATTAATTGTGGTAATTATACTCATCATGGAATTGATTGCGGTGATGGCACAGCTATTCACTACATAGGTGAATCTATGCAAGGTGTCATTTCTCGTACTTCTATGGATGCTTTTACTTCTGGAAAGCAATTATTTACTAGGCAATACGAGATTTGCGATTTGCCAGAAATTATAATTCAACGAGCTGAAAGCCGATTAGGTGAAGATAGATACAATCTTCTCTTTAACAACTGCGAACACTTTTCTAGTTGGTGTAAAACTGGCAAACATGAAAGCGAACAGGTAAATAGCGCTGTAGCTATTGCAGTTGACATTCTGAAATTTGGAGCTTCATTTATGAATAATCAGACTATGAATACAGTAAATGCAACATTTGTAATTCCTGAAGAAATTGCTTTTGGGGTAAATGATGGAACTTTAGAGCGGGTTGGAGGTATTATTCGTGATACTCAAACTAAGCAAGTTGTTGCTTGGCTACGCGAATCGTCATCTCACGTTTCTCAAGTACCTGCTCTATTAAACATTGGTTCAACTGCTAGCGTCCTTAACTTGGGTGTTTCAGTAATGGGATTTGCTCTAGTGATGCAACGTCTTCAAGAACTGGAGCAACGCCTACAAAAAGCACAAGAAGTTTTAAACAAAGTCAATCGCAAAATAGACTTAGGATACTATGCCAACTTTCGTGCAGCACTCGATTTAGCAATTAATGCCTTTACAATGAATAAACCTGAAAATAGAAGGAATAGTGCTTTACAAGCTATCAATCGGTTTTTAGAAGCGCAGCATATTTACACTAAATATATCGATTTAGAGCTTGAGCAAAAAAGCCAAATTGTAGATGAATATATAATGACTTTATCGTTGGCTTATATAGCTGAAATACGCTGCTATCTGGAATTAGAAGAACACGATACAGCACTTAGACGCTTCCAAGAAGGCTCATTGGTTCTTCGTTCTCTCATTCAAAAATATGTTGAACTGCTACTGACATCTAATCCAGCAGCATATTTACAGCCAGAATTTAGAGGTAAAATTGATTTACAAAGATTAACTAAAATTTACCAATGGATAGATCCAGTTTTAAATGAAAATGCTGTATTTGAAATGCAGCGTGAAAATTTAATTAAACTGGCACAAGAACCTAATAAATGGATAGATTCACTACCATCAGCAATTTTAGATCGGGTTGAGGTTCCTTGGGGTATATTTGGTCCAAATCCTGAAGATTTAAAAAAAGAAGCTACTAAACGCCTACCTCAAACGATGGAAGTCATAGAATCTATGATTGAAACATACAACCGACTTGAATCATACCAGTCAGAAGTAAAAGCGATCGCGCAACTTGGAATTAGCTTTCAAGATTGGCTGAAATTAGCACCTGCTGAGGCTAAACCAGAAAAAGCAGAATTAATGTATATTATTCCATCTGCTCCACTTTAATCCACCTACTCATAGCCCCCCTTTTTAAGGGGGGTTGGGGGGATCTCGCGGATCTAAAATCTCTCAACTGAGGCAAACTCTTTAATATCAGTCATCTTAGCTGCTTCCCCACAAGTACGAGGAGTCGGAAAGATCTTGCCGGGATTAGCTAAACCTTTGGGGTTAATCGCCTCCCTGACATATTGCATCGTCTCCAAATCTGCTTCAGAAAACATCTCGGGCATAAAACATTTCTTATCTGCACCGATGCCGTGTTCGCCGGAAATACTACCACCCACTTTAACGCAGAGTTTCAGAATTTCTCCCCCTAATTCTTCTACCTGATGCAATGCCCCTGGTACGGAATTATCGTACAAAATTAATGGGTGAAGATTCCCATCACCCGCATGAAATACGTTCGCAATTTGATAGCCATATTGCTGACTCAAATTTTCAATTTCTTGTAAAACGTAGGGCAATTGAGTACGCGGAATCACCCCATCTTGAACGTAGTAATCGGGGCTGAGATGTCCGGCAGCGGCAAATGCTGCTTTGCGTCCTTTCCACAATTTGAGGCGCGTTTCAGGATCGCTAGCCGTAGTAATTCCCCTTGCACCATTTTTCAAACAAATATCGCTAATCAGCTGTTTAGTTTCTGCGACTTCTACAGCTATGCCGTCAATTTCTACTAACAAGATTGCCGTAGCATCTCTGGGATAACAACCCGTGGCAACAACATCTTCTACAGCATTGATGCTGAGGTTATCCATCATTTCCATCCCAGCCGGAATAATTCCCGCACTGATGATGTCTGAAACCGCTGCCCCTGCTGCTTCTACGCTGGTAAAGTCGGCAAGCAAGACGCAAATTGATTCGGCTGATTTGAGAATCCGTAGCGTAATTTCGGTAGCAATTCCCAACGTACCTTCAGAACCGACAAATACGCCTGTAAGATCGTAACCCGGCATTTCTGGTACTTGTCCGCCCAAATCGACGATCGAACCATCGGGGGTAACGACTTTTAAGCCTAATACGTGGTTGGTAGTGACACCATATTTAAGACAATGTACCCCACCGGAATTCTCAGCAACATTCCCGCCCACCGAACAGATAATTTGACTGGAAGGATCGGGGGCGTAGTAAAATCCATCACCACTGACTGCTTGCGTCACCCAGTTGTTAATCACCCCTGGCTGTACCACAACTTGCTGATTTTCCAAATCTACGCTGAGGACTTGCCGCATCATCGAGGTGACGATTAACACGCAGTCTTCTATTGGTAATGCCCCACCAGATAAGCCAGTACCAGAACCACGGGCAATGAAAGGAATATTGTGGCGATCGCAAATCTTTACAACTTCTGCTACTTGTTCTGTCGTTCTTGGCAACACGACAACTGCGGGGCGCTGGCGATAACTGGTTAGTCCGTCGCACTCATAAGTAATTAATTCCTCCCGACGCTGTACCACGCCATTTTTGCCTAAGACTGCTTCAAATTTTTTAATAATTGTCTTCCAGTCACGCTGCTGCTTGTCTTGGATTAGCATAGGGAATTCTCGCAAATTAAATTTATTTTTAAAACTGCTGGATACTGCAACTTAAAGATTGAAACTTCAGTGATGGCGGATAAAAAGTATCGCTATGTTACTTAATTTGGATTGACTCCCTGCGATCGCCCTCTCCAATATTGTTACAGAAACTACAACCCTTGAAATTATCTAAATTCATCTTTGTTACAATTTTTTTTGTAACTTCGACTACTTTTCTATTCTCACTTGCCAAGAGCTTATTGACAAGCGAAGCAAAAGTCAAAAGTCAAAAGTCAAAAGTCAAAATTGAGGAGTCAGAAGTCATAGGGGCGATCCTTAGCAAATAAGCTGGCAAATGGGGCTAGAAATCTCAGTCAAAATCCGCCCGTACAAGAGTCAGAAGTATTCCACGCACCAAACACCAAATCGCTACTCACTCATGACCAATTAAGCCAGAAGTCAGAATAACGGGGTGTGTGGGTATTTGTGGATTTTGCAGATAGTCAAATATCATTTCATCGTTAAATTCAACAATATCGATAGTTGAGTGAGAGATGAATTTATGAGCAAATCATGCAATTTTTCATTATCTGTACGGAATATATTTAGACGGATTTATGAAGAACAATACATTAGTAGGGGCGCACAGATGTGCGCCCCTACCGATCGCGTATTGCATCTCAATGAAAACTATCATTGGTTAAATGTGTTAATATTTCCGGCTGAATGTTTCATCCAAAGATTGTATGTCTTGGTGCTACAAATACCTCACATTCTTGATGTTAGCGATCGCCTTGTTGCCGTTGACACGGTAATCGAGACATTAATTGAGAGGAAAAACGGGTTGGGGATGGGACTTTACACCCCAAGTAGGTTGGTATGTAGGCTATTTAGAACGAGGCGATCGCGTTTACTTTTTCGCCCTCAGTATGGACATTAATAAACCAGAGGATGCCAAAGCAAGGATTGCAATTACTAAAAATATCCTGCGTAGTGTGGGTTTACTTTGAACAGTTATCAGTTATCAGTTGACAGGGAACAGGGAACAGGGAACAGGGAACAGGGAATAGTAACCTCTTACCACGCACTTTGTAGAGACGTTACATGTAACGTCTCTACACTACGAACCGACTCCCGACTCCCGACTCCCATTAGAAACTGTAGCCAATTGAATAATCTATGCTAACCTGTTGGGCATCCTGACTTTGATACACTTGTTCCTCACACTCCTCTACTGACCAGCCTACATGGTTCATGTCAAGCGCGTAGAACTCACCAACTTCAAGTCCTTTGGTGGCACGACGAAAATTCCTTTGCTACCAGGATTTACAGTCGTTTCAGGTCCCAACGGTTCCGGTAAATCTAATATTCTCGATGCTCTCCTGTTTTGCCTCGGTCTAGCAAGTTCTCGGGGAATGCGGGCGGAACGCCTACCCGATCTTGTCAACCACGACAAAGCCACACGCGGAAAATCGGCAGTAGAAACGCTAGTGACGGTGACTTTCGATTTAGAGGGAGCGCTTAGCAGGGAGCAGGAAGCAGAGGGGACAAAGGTTAATGGAAATGGGAATGGGAATGGGTATTATGTTGAAGAGTTAGAGGACAAGGGAGACAAGGAAGACACGGTAGACACGGGGGAAGAAGAACCCCTCACTCCTCACTCCTCACTCCTCACCTCTAATGAATTAACAATTACGCGCCGCTTACGAGTCACTCAACAGGGTTCGTATACGTCAACTTATTACATTAATGGTTCTACCTGTACTCAAACTGAGTTGCACGAACAACTAAGTCAGATCCGCATTTATCCTGAAGGCTACAACGTCGTGCTGCAAGGGGACGTGACGAGTATTATTTCCATGCACTCGCGAGAACGGCGGGAGATTATTGACGAACTAGCAGGGGTAGCAAACTACGATCGCAAGATTATCCAAGCAAAAGAAACCTTAAATGAAGTTAAAGACAGGGAAGACCGCTACCGCATCGTTGAAACTGAATTAATTACCCAGCGCGATCGCCTGTCTCACGATCGCATCCAAGCTGAGAAATATCAAAAGCTGAGAATAGAATATCAGCAAAAGCAGCAGTGGGAAATTGTTTTAGTTTGGCGATCGCTGCAACAGCAACAAGAAAAGTTGGTGGCGGAAATTCAAACGGGCGATCGAACGCTGGCTGAATTAACGACTCAACTTACTACCCTCAACACCCAAATTCAGCAGGTAACGGCAGAATTAGACGCACTCAACGCACGAGTGAAGACTTTGGGGGAAGAAGAACTCTTATCTCTGCAATCAACTCTAGCCACCCAGGAAGCCGAACGGCGACAGTTACAAAATCGCCAAAGAGACTTGACAAATGCTTATGAAAATGCCGGAAATGCTTACACGCAACAACAGTTAGAAATTCAACAACACCAAAATTCTCTGGTGCGGTTGCAACAACAGCAGCAAGAAATCGTTGCTCAACTTTCTAGCCTGCGTCAACAACGGGATGAGGCGCAACAAACCTTAGAACAAAGTCGTACCGAAGCTAGTGCAGTCGCCGATGCTTCTGATGCTTGGGTACAACAACAAGCCGCGCTTAGCCGCCAAGTTGAATCTCTGCTGCAAACTGTAGAACCCCAGCGCACCGAACAAGCGCAATTAAAAGAGCGATCGCATCAATTAGAAAAGCAAATTCAAGAGCAGACTGGGTTAATTCAAACTTTAGAGCCAGAACTGGCGACAAAGCAAACACAATTAACCGAAATAGAAACTCAATTATCGAGTCAAATTGAGCAAATTCAATCTTTAGCCCAATCTTTAGCTGCGGCTGAAGTTGAGTTACAAATTCAACAGCAAACTCAAAATCGCTTACTCCAAGAACAAAGAGATAAACAGCGCCAATTGGATAAGTTGGAGGCGCAGTCTCAAGCCTTGCAGGAAACTCAAGGCACTTTTGCCACAAAAATTTTGCTGCAATCAGGTTTAAGCGGGATTTGTGGTTTGGTAGCCCAACTCGGGAAAGTCGAACCTCGGTATCAACTAGCTTTAGAAATTGCAGCGGGGGCGCGGTTGGGACAATTGGTGGTAGAGGATGATGGCGTGGCGGCTTCGGGGATTGAGATCCTGAAGCAAAAACGAGGGGGGAGGGTGACGTTTTTACCCCTAAATAAAATTCAAGCCCCGCGATTTTCGCCTGCTTCGGGGTTGCGTTATGCCAATGGTTATATCGACTATGCAATTAATTTAATCGAATGCGATCGCCGCTATCAAGATATTTTTGGTTATGTTTTCGGTAGTACGGTTGTTTTTGCCGATTTGCAATCAGCGCGTTCTCATTTAGGACAATATCGGATCGTCACCTTAGCAGGAGAATTGTTAGAAACTAGTGGGGCGATGACTGGGGGTAGTATCAGCCAGCAAAATTCCAGTTTGCATTTCGGTACAAGCGATGCTACTGAATCTCAGGAAGTTATAGAGTTAAGAAATCGCTTGCAAGAAATCGATCGCATTTTAGCTCGGTGTGGTGAATCGATTGGTAATTTGGCAGCTAAAACTAAAAATCTATCTCAAGAATTAACCGAAGCGAAGACCAAACAAAGAGAAAATAATCTCCTGAAGGATCAATTACAAAAAGAAATTCGCAAGCTAATTCAACAAGTGGAAACTGGGCAATCGCAACTGGCTCAGAACACAAAACAACTATCTACGGTACAAGCTAGATTAGAGACTTTAGAACGAGATTTACCCGCACAAGAAGAACAATTACAACAATTGCGTCAAGCTTTAGTGGAGTTAGAACAATCTCAAACTAACAGTCAATGGCAGCAAATTCAAGCCGCAATTAGACAGCAAGAACAGGAATTACAAACTAGAATCGAGATAGTTCGTAACGCCGAACAGCAATTGAAAGACATAGAAAATCAAACTCAAAGATTGCACGAGAAAATTCAAGAATGCGAAGTGCGATCGCGAGATTACCAACAACAGCAACAAGAAAATCAGTCGCAGCAAGCGGCTGTCAATGCTCAATTGCAGGAAATTGGCGAACATTTAAAGCAGATCCATACATCCTTGAAAGAAATCGAACAGCGGATGACGGCGGAAAGACAAGCACGCGATCGCGCCGAACAACAGCTGCGAGAATTGCATTTAGATCGACAACAGGTAGAATGGCAACAGCAAAAGTTGCAAGAAACGCAAACATCGCGGCGAGAAGATTTAGTTAACTTACAAGCACAGATTCAAATCCAAGCCGCAGAAATGCCCGATCCCCTACCAGAAGTACCAGATAAGGTAGATTTGGAACAATTGCAGAAAGAATTGCGATCGCTTGTGAAGCGGATGGAAGCGATGGAACCTGTCAATATGTTGGCGTTAGAAGAATACGAACGCACCAACGCACGATTAGAAGAATTGAGTCAAAAATTATTGACACTGGAAGCCGAACGGACTGAATTGTTATTGCGGATTGAAAACTTTACCACCCTGCGTCAACGAGCGTTTCAAGAAGCCTTTGATGCGGTGAATGAAAACTTTCAATCTATTTTCGCTACTTTATCGGATGGGGATGGATTTTTGCAACTCGATAATCCAGAAGATCCATTCACCAGTGGACTTAATTTAGTTGCACATCCCAAAGGTAAACCCGTACAGCGTCTCGCTTCTATGTCGGGGGGAGAAAAATCACTCACGGCGCTGAGTTTTATCTTTGCCCTACAACGGTATCGCCCATCACCTTTTTACGCCTTTGATGAGGTAGATATGTTCCTAGACGGGGCAAATGTGGAACGATTAGCTAGAATGATCGAACAACAGGCTAAACAAGCACAGTTTATTGTCGTGAGTCTGCGCCGACCCATGATAGAATCAGCCGAACGTACAATAGGAGTGACCCAAGCGCGAGGAGCTTATACGCAAGTTTTAGGCATAAAATTGTAACCCTAAGACAACTTTGGTTGAGGATTCCATCATAATAGTATCGATCGTTAGAAAGTATTAACCGTTAACCCTGATTCGAGATCGGGACTCCGCAAAGCAATGACCTCTGAAAACACTATTAAACGCTCCGACATCTTAAATACAAAGGTGATCGCGGATGACAACGCCAAAGTATTAGGAGTTGTCAGCCAACTATGGGTAGATATCGATCGCAGGGAGGTTGTAGCTCTTGGTTTGCGAGACAACCTGATCGCCTTTGCTAGCGTACCGCGTTACATGTACCTGAGCAGCATCAGCAAAATCGGCGATGTGATTTTGGTGGAGAACGAAGACGCGATCGAAGATATTGATGTAGAGATTTACAGCAACTTAGTTAATTGTGAAGTCATTACAGAAACAGGTCAACCCTTGGGGCGAGTGCGTGGCTTTACATTTAACGCTCAAACAGGCAAAATCCATTCTTTAATTATCGCTTCGCTGGGTTTACCCCAGATCCCCGACCAGGTAATTAGTACTTATGAATTACCAATCGAAGAAGTTGTCAGCAGTGGACCCAATCGGCTAATTGTATTTGAAGGCGCTGAAGAAAGAATTAATCGTTTGAGTGTTGGAGTGCTAGAACGGCTTGGTATTGGTAAAGCACCTTGGGAGAAAGAAGAAGACGAGTACTATACTCCCACAGCAGTGCGACCGGAAAACCAGCTAGGAAGTGGCGTACCGTTGCAAGCACCAAAAGCCCAACCGTTAAAGACAACTCAACCTGCGGTACAGGAAGCTTGGGACGAGGATGAATATGAGTATGAAACAGTCCAACCTCGGATCGAACAGCAGCCATTACGCCGCCAGCAGTACGAACCCAACAGATACGATCGCGATTTAGAGGAAGAAGAAAACTGGAGTGAAGCGTCGGGAAGCGATCGCTATACGCCTGCACCTCCACCCCGCTACCCCGAACCCCAGCCGTTTGAACCAAAGCCATACACAGCACCGAAAGATTTGGATGACGATCTCGACGGTGACGCTTGGGGAGAAGATGAGGAACCGCAGCCTTTGAATATTCCCAAGAAAATCAAGCAACCAGAATACGAAGAAGAAGGCGGCTATTAGGAAAGTCAAAAGTCAAAAGTTAAAAGTCAAAATGTAATTCATTATCTAAATGTAGAGGCGTTACATGTAACGTCTCTTCGTTTTTTATGCGATTTACGCCTGAGCATCTAGTGGTAGCAACACGCGAAAGCTGCTACCAGCACCTAATCTACTGCTGACTTTTATTTCACCTTTGTGCTGTTGGACGATCGCTTGTGCGATCGCTAGCCCTAAGCCTAAACCGTCTTTTTCAGATTTAGCTGCATCGGCTCGCCAAAAGCGCTGAAAAATCAGTGGTAACGAATCTGGTGGAATACCAATTCCCGTATCTTCGATCCGAATCACGGCAAATCGTTGCTCTTGTTCTAAAAATAACGCCACCCTTCCCCCGTCGGTTGTGTACTTGAGTGCGTTATCTAAAAGATTAGAAAATAAGCGGCTGAGTTTATGGCTGTCGCCTTTCACGACTATACCAGTACGTAAATGCGGGGTGAACTGAATTTGCTTACTTTGAGCTTGTGGTTCAAAGCGTTCGACTAAATCTTGCAGTAACTCTTCTAAGCGAATCGGTGCAAAGTTAAAATCGCGATCGAGGCGATCGCTTGCGATATTTGCCCTAGATAAAAATAGTAAATCTTCTACTAAATGAATGATTTGCTCGTTGGCGCGATCGATAATTGCTAACTTTCTCACCTGAGTTAAACTTAACTCTTCTGGACTATTACGTAACAAATCTACTGTAGTACTAATCGCCGTTAGGGGATTGCGTAGTTCGTGCGCTACATCTCCGGTAAAGTGTTTTAATCGCCTTAAGTTACGTTGCATTGGTTGGAGGGTGAGCCAAGTTAAACCAATACCGCTAATGCTACTTAATAGTAATACTGTAACTCCTCCCACAATCAGACCCGATCGCAGTTGATCTAACTTCCAGATCAAATCTTGAGTAGACTCGCTAGCGCGAATATATCCTTCTAAGCGTAAGGTGGTTTTATCTCGATCTTCGGTATAAACGGCAATAGAAAAAGTCCGAACTTGTCCTTGTTGCTGTAGGATTGGAAAGCCCTCTTGTAAACCATCAACTAAGGCTTGTGACAATGACGAATTAGCAAAAAATTTTCCCTCTTTCGCTAAGAGCTTACCTTTAGGATTAAACCATTCGAGGCTTTGATTGTGGCGAAATAACTCTTGCCAAGGAAGTTCATCATCTAATCTTTGAATTCCTCGGCTTTTGATGATTCGCAAACTAGGAATAGCAGCTTCAGCCAAAATCTGTAAGCGATCGTTTAACTGTTGCTCTAGACTACGGCTAAAAAAGATATAAATAGCTGTACTAGAAGCGCCAAATATAGCGGACATTACTAATAAATAAGTTAGTAAAAATAGCCAGCGTAATGATTGAAACATTGAATAATTATGCTTACCTCAACTCAATTAGATATCGCTCTCAATTTTTAGAGAAAGTGAGATGCGATGTGTTTTATTTCAACTTGAATCGTACATGAGAATAGTGTAAAAAAGGTAATAAAACAGCGACTTCAATATTACATTACGATCGTGAACTTAACATGAAGACTTTATGAGAAAGCTCTCATTTTTTCATAACAAGGCTTCAGTTATCTACTGCTTCCGTTGAGCCACGGGAGACAAATTTTTTCAAAACTACGCAACAAGAGATCCCCCCAACCCCCCTTATTAAGGGGGGTTGGGGGGATCTCATTTAGTACAGAGATAAACAGAATTAGTATAAGTCTGTCATGAGTTATTGGTTATAAAGTCATTGATAGTTCTTCAAATGAACTACGGCGTAGATGAGAAAGTGAGATGTCAAAACGCTGAGATACTTGCCTTGATTCAAATGCCGTGTCTGTAAAGTACATGAGACGAGAAAAACTCAACTAGCGAGATTCTCCGCTTGGCGAGATAAAGCGCTTTTTCACCTATTCTCAACTTTGTCTCAACTTTGTCACTTTTTTATTCCAGGTTTATTACATTTATTGGTTTAACTTATGACATGCATAAGGAAATTCCCAAGTCAAACCACGAAAGAGGTAATCCCATGAGCAACATCTTCTCTATCAAAAGCGATCGCACCCAGCAGTCTGCTAACGTTCACGCTAATGTGCTGGCATCCTTCAATCAAGAACAAAATTCACCAAAAATCGACTTTACCGCTTATATTCACCCTCTAGCTGCCGTAATTGGTAACGTTTATCTTGGTAAGCGAGTCATGGTAGCTCCCGCAGCATCAGTACGAGGTGATGAAGGACAACCGATTTGGGTAGGAGATGATGTCAACGTACAAGATTGCGTAGTGCTTCATGCTTTAGAAACTCACGTCAATGGTGAAATGGTGCATGAGGCTGTCGTAGAAGTTGAAGGTAACTTCTATGGAGTATACATCAGCGATCGCGTTTCACTGGCGCATCAATGTCAAGTCCACGGTCCAGCCAGCATTGGTACTGATACTTTTGTCGGAATGCAATCTTTAGTATTTCGAGCCACAGTCGGCAATAACTGCGTTATCGAACCCAAAGCTTTAGTCATGGGAGTTAATATCGCCGATGGCAGATACGTCCCCGCAGGTTCTCTGATTACTACACAAGAAGCTGCTGACAACTTACCCTTAATTACTAACGAATATCCCCTCAGATTCCTCAATCAAGCCGTGGTTCACGTCAACACGCAGCTAGCCACTGGCTATCAAGGCATTGGTAATGCCGAGCAATTGAAAGCAGCATAGTCAAAAGTCAAAAGTCAAAAGTCAAAAGTCAAAAGTCAAACCTTACTTCTTGTCTATTGCCTCACCACTCACCACGCAACTACCAACTACCAACTACCCATTACCCATTACCACTCAGAGAAATTCACCATGACACCCAAACTGAAATTAGTTACCACCAACGGTCAAGCAGCATCGCGTCAACCACTGTCTATGGCTGTTGGCATTCCCAATCAAAAACATATCCCTGCTGGAGCAATAATTACTAGCCAGTCAGATGTAGAAAGTTTACCCATTGTTGCTCAGAGTCACCGCTCTCAAAATAGCTACCGTCAAATTAACTCCTGTCAAAAAGGCAAACACCCTCTGCTAAAACTTGTTGCCTAAACACTCACCCTGCAAGTATGGAGAGGAGGACTGAGGGATGAGTATGCACTGTCCCGAACAGTTACGATCCTTGACGAGTAGCATACTGATGACATTACTACGCAACCAAGACATCGTTTGCCCCACAGTCACATTTATTACACGAGTTCCCATCCCAGCAGTACTCATTGGCATCCAAAAGCAGTGGTCGATCGCCTATAAAAGAGTTTCAGGTAACAGCGATCGCCTCACGCAGAATTTAGTCCAAAATGCACTCCAAACACCCCAGTTGCAGCATGACTTCTACCTTCTTCAACAAATCCACAGACTCCCTTTCTCAACTCAAAGGAAAAATCTTTGGTACGCCAGAGCGATCGCTAGAACAAGCGTATCAAGCCGCGCTGAGCATAAAATCGATTGAAGACCGATATTTTCATGGTGGTAAAGTAACTGTATCAACCGCTAACGATGCTCAAATTCCTACTAGCGTGCAAGCTGATTTTGAGAAGCATTTAAGTATACTCAAACAGCAAATGAAGGAATTTAATACGAGCAGTTCTACGCAAGGAAATTTGGGACAAGACCACCTGATGCGGCTCTTTTTTACTGAAGGAACTCTGACAAAATACACTCTCGAACCGCAAGCATCAGCGTTAGTTCCCTTTTCAAATAATCTACCAGCCAATACTTCATTCCAGCTACCCACTCCACCAATTCAAGTCATTGAGGTGAAACAAGCGATCGCCCCAGAAAAAACTAGATCGAGGCAACTCCACCGCAAGAATTCTAGAAATTCAGCTCCAGAAAATGCCGAACCGCAAGTCAAAGCTGGAGTTCTACCGCGTTCTCTTGAGCGCACAATTAATAAAATCAAGAACGAGCTTGACCCCAATGCAGAAGCAGAAGTTGTCAAATCGTTTCGGCGATCGCAAAAAAAGACTGTCGTTGCCATTAGGTTGCTGGCATTGTTGATTTTGATTCCTTTAATAACTCAGCAAGTGTCCAAACTTTATTTGGTGCAACCAATTGTCGATCGCGTGAGAAACGAAGCAGTTACGCCAGTCTTCTTAAACTCTGAAATGAAAGAAGAGGCACTCAAAGAACTACAAACCTTTGAAGAAGAACTGAAGCTAGAACGTTTGATGGGTGCAGCACCTGCACTAACTTCAGAAGCAATTGAAGAAAAGGTCAAAGATAAAGCAACTGAAATTTCTCAGGAATTTCGTCATCGTAGCAATAACGCTGTTAGTAATGTTTTTGCTGATATCATCGCTGTTTTATCTTTTGCTTTAGTGTTAGTATGGCGACGTAAAGATATTATGATGCTCAAGTCATTTATGGATAATATTGTGACTGGCTTGAGTGATAGTGCTAAGGCTTTCTCAATTATTCTGATTACCGATATCTTTGTCGGATTTCACTCTCCTCATGGTTGGGAAGTTTTGTTAGAAGGACTATCTAGTCATTTAGGAATTGCAGCAAATCGCGGTTTAATCTTCCTATTTATCGCCACAGTTCCGGTCATTCTCGCCACAATTTTTAAGTATTGGGTTTTCCGTTCCCTCAGCCGGATGTCACCATCAACGGTAGCAACTTTGAAAGAGATGAACGATTAAATTTGTGTCATTGGTGCTAGAAAATGCTCGTAGAATGAGGTTGAGTTGATGATTTTTTCCATCAGTAAAAAGGCTCGCAGTCGCCAACAGCGATCGCCAAAAGTTTCTGCTTCCGGTAAGCGATCGCAGTCACATCACCGTAAATCAGTAGCCTTGCGATCGTTTCGCGAAAAGTTCCAAATCTACACCGGAGAGCAATTACACTGGCTGCAAGTTACTCAGAGACTTTTAATTTCTGTCATTCACGGAATTCTGCCTTGGGTAATCATGTGTGGGAGCTACGGCTTACTAATTTCTTTACTCGATCATTATGGAAAGTTGCCTGCTTTCTTTGGTGATAGTAAAATCATTCAAAATGTCGTTATTAGTTTTAACGTCATTCTCAGCCTACTGCTAGTGTTCCGCACCAATACAGCTCACGATCGATTTTGGGAAGGGCGCAAACTTTGGGGTTCAATGGTAAATACTACGCGCAATTTAGCACGGGGAATCTCAATTACCATCGAACAACGAGAACCGCAAGAGCGAGACGAAAAAAGTGCTGCTGTCTATCTAGTTGCTGCCTTTGCTGTGGCGATGAAAATTCATCTACGGCGAGAACCAATGAATTCAGAATTGGAGCCGATGATGCCACCATTACAATATCATCAACTGCAAAGTGTCAATCACGCTCCCTTAGAAATTGCTTATTGGATTGGGGATTATTTGCAACATCAATTCGAGCGCCAACGCCTAAACATTTTTCAGCTGACATCCTTGCACGAACTATTAGATGATATGGTAGACATTTTAGGTGGCTGCGAACGCATCTTGAAAACCCCCGTTCCCTTGGTATATACCGTTACTCTCAATGCTTTGCTGTGGATTTATTTCCTGCTTTTACCTTTTCAGCTAGTTGGTGGTATCAAGTGGTGGACAGCACCGATCCTTGCCTTTATGAGTTTTCTCTACTTAGGTATCAATGAAGTAGGGGCAGAAATTGAAGAACCTTTCGGTCGCGATGCCAATGACTTGCCCTTAGATGCTATCTGCGTCACAATTGTTCGTAACCTCGAACATATCATCCAATTTGCCCCCTGCGCCCGCGTGCTGCGCCCTGCTAGCGGTAACGTTCTCGATTTACCGCGAAAAACCGCTTAAATCGTGCCGATACCTTACATTCTGTCCTTCAGTGTATAGTTTTTGCCAAGGAAATTCAGTTTTCTTTACCTCTCGTCGCAGCAATTACCTGTAACATGAACTAGTCCGAGAATTAATTTGAGCAAAGAATTAGTTTAAGCGATCGCCACCTGACAACCTTCTGAGAAGTAGGTTCACCCTTGCTAACCTGTTTTTGGAATGACATACCATCATGAGATTGTTATTAGTCGAAGACGATAAACTCATCAATCAGTTACTTGCAGAAGCACTCAGCAACCAACATTACGTCGTTGATGTTGCCGCAGATGGTCACGCTGGTTGGGATTTTGTCAAGTCTTTTGATTACGACTTAGTTCTGATTGATGTCATGCTGCCTAAAATGGATGGCATTAGCCTTTGTCGCCAGTTGCGGACTCAAGGCTACCAAATGCCAGTCTTGATGTTAACAGCCAGAGATGCAACCGAAGATCGCGTCAATGGACTCGATGCGGGTGCAGATGACTACGTGATCAAACCATACAAACTGCAAGAATTATCGGCACGTATCCGCGCTTTATTACGCCGAGGTGGTTCGTCCCTACCTCCAGCAATGAAAAGTGGCAATTTATCTTTGGATGTAAACACGCGGGAAGTGACTTATAAAGGCTGTCCCCTCAGACTGACTCCAAAAGAGTATCGCTTATTAGAACTCTTCATGCGAAGCGGCTCTAAGGTTCTCAGTCGTAGTGCAATTTTAGAAAATCTTTGGTCTTTCGACGAACCGCCGGATGAAGATGCAGTTAAAGCTTTGGTCAAACGTTTGCGTCAGAAGCTCAAATTAGCAGGTTCGCCTGGAGATCCCATTGAAACCGCTTACGGTGTAGGTTATCGTCTCAAGCAAGACCCGTAGAAAGTCAAAAGTTAAAAGTCAAAAGTTAAAAGTCAGAAGTTAAAAGTCAGAAGTTAAAAGTCAGAAGTTAAAACTGACTTGTTGTCTACTGCCTCACCACACAACAACCAACAACCGGTTACCGATTACCGATTACCGATTACCGATTAAATTTTGTCCCAGTTTTGTCTCTTTCTTGTTCCGATTTTGTCACCTTTTGTGGTTTAGGTTTATTTTATACACTGAGGTGCAAATGGCAGAGATTTCATGTCTTAAATGTATCCTCAACGCAGGGTAGTCAACAAATCCCAAGAGTAAGAAAAAAACAGATTGCAGGAACAGGCAATGAATAACAGCATTCTTGAAAAATCAGTTGATGCCCTGCTAACTAGGAGAAATGATGCTCCATTAATTCGGGATTTTACGCCCTCAAAGCAGGTTGAATTGTTTGAAACCTTGAAGCAGTTGCGGTTTAACGGTCAACTGATTCTGACAAACTCCTGCGGTAGAAAATGGATTCTGCACGTTCACCGAGGTTTGATTATCTACGCTACTGGTGGAGAACATCCAGTCAGGCGATGGAGACGGCATCTCGCGACATACTTACCGCAAATATCTAGCGATCGCTCGCTATCAAACGAATCGTGGGAGAATCAATTAGCCGCAACTTCGATTGAAGGTTCTAGCGTCTGCTGGCAGTATCAGTTATTGACTTCATGGCTCGAACGGCAGCAGATAACTCCAGAACAAATGGCAAGATTTGCATGGTCGGTCATTATCGAAGTTTTGTTTGATGTGACTCAAGCAGTACAGGTTGCTTACGAACTCAAACCCAGTAGCAGCAAGTTGAATCCTGTAGTTGCGATCGATGCCGCTCAAGCGATCGCCGAAGTCGAACGATTGTGGCAAGCTTGGCAAGCAAACAGACTCAATTATTCTCCTAACAGCGCCCCAGTTATTAAACAATCGGCAGAATTGCAACACAGCATCTCTGCTCCAGCTTATCAAGCCTTGAGTCAACTACTAGACGGACAACATACGCTACGGGATATTGCCGCTCAGATGCAGCGAGATGTCAACTCGGCACTGCGTTCTCTCCTGCCATATATTCAGTCAGGGTTTGTGGAGTTGATTAATATTCCCGATCTTACCGCTCCGGTTCTCTCATCACCTACACCTCATGATACTCAAGCACCATCGATCGCTTGTGTAGATGACAGTCCTTGGGTATGTCACATCATGGAAAAAGTGATGACAACAGCTAACTATCGATTTGTTGGCGTAAATGATGCACTGCGGGCGATCGGAGTTTTGCTAGCCATCAAACCAGATCTCATCTTTCTTGATTTGATGATGCCAAATATTAACGGATACGAACTTTGCAGCCGTCTGCGTCAGCTTTCTTGCTTCCAGCACACGCCAATTGTCATCCTCACTGGAAACGATGGCATTATCGATCGCGTCAGAGCTAAAATTGTCGGTTCCTCAGATTTTCTGGGCAAGCCCATCGATCCCGATCGAGTTATAGGCGCAATTCACAAACATCTCAAACACAGTGTATAGGGAGCGTACGAGCAGGGGTAAGAGAGGACAAGGGGACAAGGGGGACAACGAAGTAATTACCAATTACCAATTACCAATTACCAACAACCATGAATCCCACAGCAAACACCAACAAACTTTGGCAAAGTTTAATACAGCCAACTCAACAAAAACTGGAATCTATCGAGATTCATCGCCCGAAAACAGCTCGATTTGTCTGTCGCGTGATTCCAGCAAGTTGTCCCTTCGAGCGAGACATTCGATTTTTCGATCGCAGTCTGCTGCACGTTCCACCCTTATGTAAGCTCAATCCTTTCTACGAGCAGTTGGTATTGTTGCGGATGAAGAGTTTAACTTATCTGGCGCAAGCATGTAGCCAGGGAATGAAAAACTGTTGCTGAGTTTAGGGACAGGGAGCAGGGAGCAGGAAGCACAGAGCAGTTACTAATCGCTAGTCGCTCGTTGCGAATCGCCAACCGCAAGCTCGCTAATTGCCAATCTTTGGTGAATTCTATGGATATTGCCCTCGTTGTAGAAGATTGTTTGACCGAGCGGGAAGCGATCGCCAGCTATTTGCAACAAGGCGGGATCAGCGTCTTGGCTGCTAAGAGCGGAGAAGAAGCCCTGGAAAAAATGAGTGACTGCAAGCCTGACATCATTATTTTAGATGTTGTCTTGCCAGGTCGGAGTGGATTTGAACTCTGTCGTGCTTTAAAAGCTAACCCATCCACCAAAAACACCCCCGTTATCCTCTGTTCGAGAAAAGGGACTGACATGGATAAATTCTGGGGTTTAAAGCAAGGAGCAGACGCTTACTTACCGAAGCCTGTAGCGCCAGAGGAATTTATTCGCACTGTGAAGCAACTGCTATTGGTTTCACACGGTGAAACAACTCTCATGGTTTGAACCTAACGTGTGAGGCGAGACAATTATGGTATCCAAGTCACCAAAGTTAGACTCCCAGGAGGCATCACCAGAAAGAGTAACTTTCACCGATGCTGACGAGCAATTTCTGCGCTTTTACCTCGAACCAGACACAGCAGCCTTGCTTCCCGTGACTCAATTGCTAGAAATCTTGAAGCTGTCTGCGGAACAGATCGTCCCGATCCCGCACATGCCAAGTTGGGTCATGGGAGTTTACAACTGGCGGGGTGAAATTCTCTGGATGGTCGATTTAGCTGAATTAGTCGGGCTAACTGCTGGCGATCGCTACCAAACCAGCA
Source organism: Chroococcidiopsis cubana SAG 39.79 (assembly GCF_003991895.1). Lineage (NCBI taxonomy): Bacteria > Bacillati > Cyanobacteriota > Cyanophyceae > Chroococcidiopsidales > Chroococcidiopsidaceae > Chroococcidiopsis > Chroococcidiopsis cubana. The sequence goes on along the minus strand of NZ_RSCK01000013.1, from coordinate 36,121 downwards.
ATGTTCCAACTTATACAGCAGTTGCCTTGCAAGCTAACCTTTGCGATCGCCTACCCGCACCGACAGCAGAAACCCAAACCATCGGTTTAGTTATCGAGCGAATTGACGATATCGAATGGTGCAATCCAGATACAATCCAACCGCCGCCATTTACTGCCGTTTCCACTCCCTTCGCTCCCTTCGTGCGCGGATATCAGTTAAACGGCGATAGCGAAATGACAGCAATTTTATCGGTCAAAGCGATCGTTGCTGCTGTCAGTTGTCAGTTATCAGTGTAGAGACGTTACATGTAACGTCTGTACAAAGTTATCAGTGCGTGGTGCGTGGGGTGTAAAGATTTTAAATTTCTTTCTTCCTCAGCTTCCTCAGCTCCCCCAGCTCCCAGCTCTCTTCTCTACAGCCATGAGGTAAATTTCATGTCGCAGTCAACTCTCAAACTCGATCCGCCAAACTCCGATCGCGATCGCATCTCGCCTCAATGGGAGCGAGTTTCGGCAGTAGCGCCAGATTCACCTGAAAAAGCGAGCCAATCGCCATCAACAAAGCCAAACTCGCCTTGGCAGTTTTCACTATCTAGGGGTTTGCGGTTCTGGAAAGGTTTGAGTTTGCAACATAAAGCAACAATTTTGGCGATCGCAATTGGTGCTATTCCAGTCGCAACTGTTGGCGGCGTTGCCTACACCGTAGCCAATAGTTCCCTAGAGCAGCAAATTATTGCCGAGCAAGAAAACCGCACGCTTGATGTTCGGCGCGGCATTGGCATGGCGACGCAGCAAATAATCGATGATGCCGAGACAATTGGTAATTCTCCCATGTTGGCAAATTCTAAGCTGAGGGCAGCGGCGACTGAAGGACAGAAAATTGCGCTGTTAGATAGCTTTGTCGAGGCACGTAATGGTAGATATGACAGTATCGTCGTGTTCGACCTCAAAGGAAATTTAATCTTTCAATCCAAGTCAACGCAGCCGTTTAAGCGCACGGAAAACTATAGCGATCGCGAATATTTTCGGCGGGCGATCGCGACTGGAACTCCCGCAGTTAACAATCCTAAAATTGCGCCTACCTCCGGCAAAATTAGTTTAGAAGTTGTAGCTCCAATTAAAGATATAGAAACAAATAAGCTCGTAGGAGTTGTTCGCTTGCGGATGCCGTTGACTCATCTAAACGAAACCTTTGAGTATATTGAAGCGCAAGGATGGGAATACAAACTGATCGGTGCTGACGGGAATGTGTTTGCGGCTGATGAAATTGGGCTAGTGGGGCATTACTTGGGAGAAGATTTTCGCGAACTGCCGCATTTGCGTGCCAAGGTTTTAGCGCTTGCCTCTACAGATCGACCCAGGCATGAAGACAAGCTAATTTCAACTCAAGTCGCGTGGGACAAAAACGATGGTGAGAATGCACTGATGAGCTTCACGCCGATCGGTCAATTGGATGGACTACCAGAACCAGGTTGGGGATTGGTGGTTTCTCGTCCCGTCGATCGCGCCTTTGCACCTTTACTAGAACTGCGCCGAGTTCTCTGGTTGGGAACTGGAGTAGCCGCCGTATCGATCGCCGCGATCGCCGCAGTTTTGGCTAAGCGGGCGACTTATCCAATTCTGAATGCTGCTAGGGCTGTGGCTCAAATTGGTTTAGGTAAGTTAGATACTCGCGTGGCAGTCCGTGGCACGGCTGAAATGGCTGTTTTAGAGACTAGCATCAACAGCATGGCGAAGCAGCTAGAAGAACTCGTGCAGCTCAAAGCAGCAGAAGCTCGGCGATCGCAATTACTCAAAGATGTTACCGTGAAGATTGGTAGCGCGATCGACTGCCCAGCTATTCTCAACACCGCTGTAGCCGAGACCCGCAGCGCTTTGCTAACCGACCGCGCAATTGTCTATTGGTTTGATGGCGATCGCAATGGTAGCGTCGTTGTCGAAGCCGCAAGCGCAGGTATAACTCGCATACTGGGTAAAAACATCGAAAACTATGCCCTAGAGCAATACACCCAATATCAAAAAGGTCAAGTCGAAGTCATTTCTCAGATCCGACCGGCAGATACGGGCGATGAGTACTGGCAACAGCTAACAGCACTTGCCGTCAAATCCAGTCTAGCTGCACCAATTTTACTCGGCGATCGCTGTGTGGGTTTACTTGTCGTGCATCAGTGTAACGTTCCGCGTCACTGGCAGAAAGTAGAGGTTGATTTCTTTGCCCAGATTGCCACTCAAATAGGATTGGCGTTAGAGCGTGCCGATCTTTTGGAACAACAGAAAAATGCCAAAGAACAGTTGCAAAGACGAGCGTTGGATTTGCTAATTGAAGTCGATCCAATTAGTCAAGGCGACCTGACAATCCGCACCAGAGTCACAGAAGATGAAATCGGCACGATCGCTGACTCCTATAACTCTACAGTCGAAAGCTTGCAAGAAATTGCGGTACAGGCACAAACAGCCGCCAAACAAGTCGATGCAGCAATTAGCAGTAACGAGCCGTTAATCCAAGCCCTCTCGCAAGGAGCTTGGCAGCAATCGACAGAGATTGTCACTGCTTTGGAACGCATTCAAGCGATGGCTGATTCTGCCCATACTGTTGCGGATAACGCCAAACGCGCAGAAATAGACGTGCGCCAAGCGATGGAGACAGTCGCATCTGGGGATATAGCAATGGATCGTGCCGTAGATGGAATGCTGACAATTCGGGGGACTGTTGCCGAAACCGTCAAGAAGATCAAATGTTTGGGAGAGTCATCGCAAAAGATTTACAAAGTGGTAAATTTAATTGCTCACTTTGCCGAGCGGACTAGCTTGCTCGCCATGAATGCTTCCATTGAAGCAGCGCGAGCAGGGGAAGAAGGACGCGGTTTTGCGGCTGTTGCCGATGAAGTGCGATCGCTAGCCCGACAATCAGCCAAAGCAACAGCAGAAATTGAAAAGCTCGTCTCGGGGATTCAACGGGAAACCAATGAAGTTGCTACAGCAATGGCAATCGGCACAGAACAGGTAGCGATCGGGACTCAACTCGTCAACGATACCCGTCAGAGTTTAAACCACATTACCACCGCCAGCGATCGCATTCATCAACTCGTAGGAGCAATTGCCCAAGCTGCGATCGAGCAATCTCAAGACTCAGAAGCAGCCACGACAACCATCGCCACAGTCGCCGCGATCGCCGAAACTACGTCCCTAACTGCAACCGAAGTCTCCGCTTCCTTCCAACAATTATCAACCGTCGCGCGATCGCTCCAAGCCAGCGTCGGTCAATTCAAAGTTAGTTAGTGGTAATTGGTAATTGGTAGTTGGTAATTGGTAGTTGACGGTAAGAGAGTGGTGCGTGGTGCGCAATCTAATTGTGACTTGTGACTTGTGATTTGTGACTTGATTGTATCCCCCTGCTCCCTGCTCCCTTATCTCCTATCTCCTTAGTTTTGACTTCTAACTTTTGACTTTTGACTTGTCCCCCTCTGGTTCCCAGTCATGCTAATTACTCCCGACATTCGCGACCAAGCTTACCGTCTGTTTATTGAAGAAGTGCCAGAGCTGCTACAAGAGATCGAGGCAGGCTTGCTTAGTCTGAAGCAAGAGCGCACGCACGAACGCATTCACGATTTGATGCGTGCAGCTCACTCTCTTAAAGGTGGTGCAGCTTGCTTGGATTTAGAGCCAATTAAAATTATTGCCCACCGTTTAGAAGATGTTTTTCGGGCTTTGTACAACCGATCTGTAGCAATAGATTCAGAGTTAGAAGGTTTATTACTGCAAGCTTACGATTGTCTGCGCGTCCCCCTACTGCAACAAATTACCATCGGCAGCATTGACTGTGCGGCAACATTAGCAGTAGCCGAACCCGTATTTAATCAAATAGAAGAACGTTTAGGAGATGCTTTAGCTCAGATCGATCGCTATATGCCCATGTCCTCAGAACTTGGGGTCGATTTGGTAGCTTCAATCTTTGAAACTGATGTCGTACAAGGACTGGAACGATTGGCGGCTGTGGTTGCCAACCCCCAAGATTTCGAGGTGGTTGGAGAATTACGGGCGCAGGCAGAAGTCTTTGCTGGATTTGCGGAGCTGCTGAATTTACCAGGATTTGGGGCGATCGCCCAAACAGCCTTAACTGCACTAGACACCTATCCCGATCGCGCTAGAGAAATTATTCAAGTTGCCCTAGCTGATTTTCACAATAGCAGAGCTGCCGTACTAGCAGGCGATCGCACTAGTGGAGGGAGTCCGTCTGCTGCCCTTTGTGCGTTAACAGAAAAGAGCGTCGATTTGGTTCCTAACCCAGAGTCAGAATTCTCGCCTTTATTAGACGAGCTGTTATTTGGCGACGAGACAGCACCAATAGAAGCAGTGGCGATCGACCCTGGAATTATTTTCGTCACTGAAACTGAAGATGATTCCAATGGCGCGATCGAATCAGATGCTCATTCCCTAACTATTTCCCCTGCGGCAAATTTATCGCCGATTCAGTCCTTATCCCACTCGACTGAAATTTCTCAAAGCAAAATAGAGGGCGATCGCCCTAAAGTAGGAACTACCAATTCCTACACAGATGAATCACAGATAGCGACTGCTGTTTCTACGCGAGTAGAATTAAGCCGATTAGAGCGGATGCATAAGTTATTGGGTGAATTAGTCGTCAATCGTAACTCCATTGCCCTGCAAACCGAGCAAACCCAAAACTCAGCCCAAGAGTTACTCCGCCGTTTTGCTCACTTTCAAGAACTGATCGGTCAGCTAGAGAGGAGAGCTGAGGGAGACAAGGGAGCAGGGAACAGGGAGCAGGAAGTTGTGGGACAAGGGGGACAAGGGGGACAAGGGGGAACTCGGGGATCCCACGACCGAAGGGAGTGGGGATTAGGGGGCGAAGGGGGACAAGGGGGACAAGGGGGACAAGGGAGAATAATTGCTAACTACCAACTACCAACTACCAATTACCAATTACCAACTACCAATTACCAACTACCAATTACAACTGACTTCGATCCTCTAGAAATGGATCGTTATGGAGCGGTTCACCCTCTATTACAAAGAATTCTAGAAGAAATTGTCCAATTGGAAGAGGCTGTAGAGGATATTGCTTTATTTGCCGAGCAATCGAGTCAAATATTAGAGCGGAAACAACAAGTTTTTTCCCAACTCCAAGATGAATTAATGCGAGCGCGAATGCTTCCTTTGGGTGAAGTTCTCAAGCGGTTCTCTCGGATGCTGCGGGATATGTCTCATACTTACTCCAAGCCTGTCAATTTGAAGCTGAGAGGGACAGAGGTACAGGTAGAAAAGGCGATTTTGGAAAAACTCTACGACCCGCTGTTGCATTTACTCCGCAATGCCTTTGCTCATGGCATCGAGTCACCTGAAATCCGCCAACAGCAAGGTAAGCCGGAAAACGGAGAAATTCTGATTTGTGCTTATTACAAAGGCAATCAAACAATTATTGAAGTTAGAGATGACGGTCGGGGTCTAAATTTGGGACAAATTCGCAGCCGGGTCGTAGAGTTGGGTTGGTTGTCGCCAATAGAAGCAGCCAGCGCCTCGAAAGAGCAGTTGCTAGAATTTATCTTCGAGCCAGGATTTTCTACCACTCACCACGTTAGCGAACTTTCCGGTCGTGGCATGGGTTTGGATGTTGTCCGTTCTCAACTGCGATCGCTGCGCGGTTCTGTAAGCGTCAGTTCCTTCCCTGGTGAGGGTACGACCTTTATTTTACGCTTGCCTCTCACGTTGACGATCGCGAATTTGGTTGTTTGCTCTACGGGGAAAACTACCATAGCGTTGCCATCTGACAGCATTGAAAATATTGTCACTACGCCAAGCGATCGCATCAATCGTACGGGGACTCAGCAGCTGTTGCGCTGGCGAGAACACATCATACCAATCCATCGGTTGGCGGATCTTTTAGAATACAATCGTCCAATGTTAGAAGTTGCTAACAGCCAATCTCCAATTACAACCACAGTAGAAGAACGGGAGTTGCCAATGCTTCTACTACGTTGGGAGGGCGAATTATTGGCGTTAGAAGTCGATTGCTTGTTGGCAGAACAAGAACTAGCAATTAAACCTTTTGGATCGCTCGTTTCGCCTCCCAAATATACCTATGGCTGCACTCTACTAGGAAACGGTAGTTTAGTTCCCGTGATTAATGGAATCAGCCTTTTAGAATATGTCCTAGAACGGCAACAAAATACAATTCAGACAACTGAAAGTCAATCACAAGACAGAGAACAAAACATCAATAATTTGTGGCGCGATCGAACAGCAATTGTTCATAAAACCGAACGTCCTACAATTTTAGTTGTAGATGACTCAACTACGATGCGCCAAACGCTAACACTTTCGTTGCAAAAGGCTGGCTATCGAGTTTTATCAGCGCGGGATGGATTAGAAGCACTAGAAAAATTACAGCAATCTCCCACGGTACAACTAGTACTTTGCGATATTGAAATGCCGAATATGAACGGCTTTGAATTTCTCTGTCAGTGGCGACAAGAGCCGCAATTTGCCAAAATTCCCGTGGCTATGTTGACATCACGCAGTAACGACAAACATCGCCGTTTAGCAACTCAATTAGGTGCTAGCGCCTATTTCACCAAGCCGTATATAGAACTTGAGTTTTTGCAAGCACTCAAGAATATTTTCGAGCAAACCATAGAAGAACAAACGGCTTTGCAGCATATCGCCTAGTCAGTTATCAGTTATCAGTTATCAGTGATCGGTGACTAGTCTTTTGACTTTTGACTTTTGACTTTTGACTTTTGACTTCTTCCTTATCCCCCTCCTCAAAATTATGCATATCACATATCTAATTTTTTGGACTATGAGCTTCGGCTTTACTTGGATTGGTTGCAAAATGACCGAAGAAATTCATCGACTTGCTATCTGCTTAGCTGGTTCAATTTTACTAATTTGGGGATTTGCGATCGCCCCTGAATCAATGCATTGGTTAGTTGAAATCCTTTCGATAAGTCTGTGCGGATTTTTATCGATAATGGAAAAACAAATTCCTAGTTAAAACATTTCAGTTAATACATTTTAACCCCAAGGAAAAAGTAAATATGCCTGACTACACTTCATTATTAAGATGCTCGTTTTGCGGCAAACCCCATACTCAAGTGGATAAGCTAATTTCTGGTACGGGCGTTAACATTTGTAGTGAATGCATCGAACAGTGTCAAGAAGTCTTGGACACTTCTCCACCTCAACCTAGTACCCCAAAAACTACGACTAATTCTAACAACTACCCCATCCCCAAACCAAGGGAAATAAAACAGTATTTGGACAACCATGTTATCGGTCAGGAACAAGCGAAGAAAGTTCTTTCAGTAGCAGTCTACAATCACTATAAGCGTTTGTCCAGCGATCGCAATGATGTGGCATTGCAAAAGTCAAATATTCTTTTGGTTGGACCAACGGGGAGCGGTAAAACACTCCTAGCTCAAACTCTAGCACAAGTCATAGACGTACCTTTTGCTGTTGTGGATGCAACAACTTTCACAGAAGCAGGTTACGTCGGAGATGATGTAGAAAATATCCTCCTGCGATTGTTGCAAGTGGCAGACATGGATGCAGAAACAGCACAACAAGGAATTATTTATATTGATGAAATTGATAAAATTGCCCGCAAAAGTGAAAATCCCTCTATTACTCGTGATGTATCGGGCGAAGGAGTGCAGCAAGCACTGTTAAAAATATTAGAAGGAACGATCGCTAACGTACCACCACAAGGAGGACGCAAACACCCTTATCAAGAGAGCATCCAAATTGATACCAAAAATATCCTATTTATCTGCGGCGGCGCTTTTGTCGGAGTGGAAAAACTAGTCGAACAACGGATGGGAAAAAAATCTATGGGCTTCGGGCGATCGCCAGAAAGATCTACAACAAGGCAAACAGATTATTTATTAAATCATCTGGGAGCGGAAGATTTAGTGAAATTCGGTCTAATTCCAGAACTAATCGGACGATTGCCAGTTGTTACAGTGCTGGAACCTTTAGACGAAGAAGGACTGATAGCGATTTTAACCGAGCCACAAAATGCGCTTTTGAAACAGTATCAAAAGCTATTACAAATGGATAACGTTCAACTTGAGTTTGAATTAGATGCTGTCCGCGCGATCGCCCAAGAAGCATATCGGCGTAAAACTGGTGCAAGAGCCTTGAGGGGAATTGTAGAAGAGCTAATGTTAGATATCATGTACGAACTTCCCTCTCGCCCAGACTTAGATCGCTGCACTATCTGTAAAGCAATGGTAGAAAAACACTCTTCTGCCGATCTTCTCATTCATCCTACAGCCTTCTTTCAGCCAGAAACAGCTTAATTGGTCATTGGTTGTTGGTTTGTTGGTCATTGCTCATTTGTAGGCTGTTCTCTGTGCCTATTCACTGATAACTAACAACTGGTTGACGGTTGACGGTTGACGGTTGACAGTAGACGCTGCGATAGACTCCGTGAAGACGGTTGGAGTGCTGGTGGAACCGGTGATTAGTCTCTAGAGTCGTTTCTAGTCACCAGCCACTAGTCACTAGTCACTACTACTACTAACTGATTTTGTCCTAAGTTTGTTACTTTTTTCTGTTTTATTTGAATTACTAAGCAATTTAGTATTCGTTGATAATAAATTTTCATCATAAAAAATACTGGCTTTGTCAAAGTTGCAATGTTGATTATTCTGCCGCATCCTTTCTTGAAGCTTATGGCTTCTATCTTTAGGTATGGTTCCTCAAACAAAATTCAAGTATTCCTATAGACGCATATTATTTGCTTATCTAGCAGCAACGGCAGCTCTTTTAGGAGGGTTTTCCCTGACGACGTACAACTCAATTGGTAATGCTCTAAAGAAACAATCGGACGATCGCCTCTTAACTTTGGCACAAGCTGCAATTCCGAGTTTTGAGATCGTGAAATCTCAAAATCGGCAAAACCTACATGAGCTTCCTTGGCGCAAACTTTTTGCTGCTAAAACTCAAAGTTGGGAATGGTTCGACGCTGATGGTAAATTACTTTTGAGTCAAGGAAATCGCTTTCCTTCTCTTCCCATCTCCCGAAATGTCTTCCATTCTCGCTGGCAACCAATCGCGCCTATTTTCCAACAGCAGAGAGAATTACGGATTGCCACCATTGCTGTCTATGTCAGCGATCCGAAGCTAAAAACGCTACATCTAGAAGGATATATTCGGGTAAGCGAATCCACACAGCCATTAGAATTGATTTTGGCTCGGCTACGGCTATGGCTTGGCTGTCAGGGAATTACGATTTTATTTATCTTTGGTATCAGTGGCGTTCACCTCAGTCAGTGGAACTCCCAGCCGCTACAACAAAGCTTTCGACAGCTCAAACAGACTGTTACGAATATATCTCATTATCTCCGCCACCCGTTGACGCGAATTACCCTAGCGATCGCACTGCTAGCAGGAGAAGCAGAATCAGCAATACCACTCGATCGGCAAAAATTAACGATCGTTGCTAACGCTACTGACGAACTAGAGCATCTGGTAGAAGATTTACTGATTTTGACTCGCAGCGAGGTAGCACTTTTACCAACTGAGTTAGAGACAGTAAATATTCGCTTAGAAGAATTGCTTTTACCTATATTAGAACAGTTCGATGCCCGTGCTACGTCACAAGGTATTGCTTTTCAAGCTCAATTGCTACCTGGTTTATCTGTGCGGGGAGATCCAATTCATTTGGGTCGTTTATTCTCAAATTTACTGGAGAACGCGATCGCTTATACGGAAAAAGGAGGTAGTATTTCTCTCGCAGTACGCAAGTCTAAACGTAAAGCGATCGTTTCAGTTGAAGATACAGGCATTGGTATTCCACTAGAGCATCATGCTTCAATATTTCAGTGGTTTTGGCGCTCCGAACAAGCGCAACAACAGCAAAAGGGTTTGGGATTAGGTTTGGCAATTGCTCAAGCAATTGTGAAGCAGCACGGAGGCGAAATAGCTGTTAAGAGCCAAGTTAACGTTGGTAGTTGTTTTCAGGTGATTCTACCCTTACTTTAATTAAGAGTAGAAAACTTTCATTTCCTACTCTCTTTTAACACAGTAATGGAAGCTACTAGATATGTAATGTTTATACAACCCGAAATTCAAAATCAGATCAGCCGCAACCGCAACCAGTGTGACCGCAGCCACTACTACCATCGGGATGACCGCTAGCACAGGCTTCACTACAGTAAGCCTTGCCATCTTTTTGAATCGCGTCCTCTAAGGAAACAACGCACAAGCAATTGTCACAAGCACATTTCATTGAAGTTACTGTCGTCATAGTTTTAATCCTATTCACCTCTCCCATCAGGATAACATATGAACATATATTCAGATGTTTTTTAAGAAAAGTTCACCTAAGCTAAAGTTCACCTAAGCTGTTGTCCAGGGAAGGAACTGTTTCCTTGAAATCGAACCAACACAAACCAAGTTTGACTTTTGACTTTTGATTTTCATCGATAATTGGTGAATTGTAGAGCTACAGGATAATCTTCTTGCTTCAAGCGTCCCATTACAGCTTGCAAGTCATCTTTAGATTTCGCCGACACCCGTACAGCATCACCTTGAATTGAAGCTTGCACTTTTTTAAACTCATCGCGGATCAATTTAGAGATTTGTTTGCTAATTTCTTGACTGATGCCCTTCTTGAGCTTAATTTCTTGCCGGACGCGGTTACCACTAGCAGATTCCACTTTGCCGAAATCAAAAATTTTCTGAGATAGTTGACGCTTTGCAGCTTTTTCGCGCAGTATAGTATGAACGGATTCGAGCGTAAATTCGCTATCGGTGTTGACAGTAATCGTCTCTTCACCTAACTCTACTGTCGTTTGAGTATCTTTGAGATCGTAACGGCTTTTAATATCGCGGCTAGTCTGATCGACAGCATTAACTAGTTCTTGGCGATCGAAGTCGCTGACAATATCGAAGGAAAAAGTAGAAGCCATAAGAATGAGGGGCTAGAGGCTATAGAAAGACAAGGGAGAGGGGGAGACAAGGGAGAGGGGGGAGACAAGGGAGACAAGGGAGACAAGGGAGACAAGGGAGAGGGGGGAGACAAGGGAGACAAGGGAGAAAGAAATTTAAAATCTTCACACCCTACACCCTACACCCCACTTACCACTAGTCACCAGCTACTAGCCACTAATAACTGGTCACTGATAACTAGTTGCTTGTAGGATGCTAGTAATAAACAAGATACCAGAGCAAAGACTGCCGATCGCAAACATCAGCGATCGCGCTAAGGGGATGTTAGCTATGTAGAATATCGAGTAAAACAATCGCACTACCACAAAGGCGATCGCCGCTCCCACAGCCAAGGTAGAATCAACTCCCGTAACATATGCCATCAACGCGGCTGGCGCAAAAATGGTGAAATTCTCAAATGAATTTTGGTGCGCCCAAGCTGCTCGTTGCGCGTAGGGTGGTAGCTTGTCAAACATAGCACGAGGAGCTGCCATATCGTAGCCAGCTTGCACTCGTCCGTAACCGACAAGGAGAAACGGTACATAAACCAGTACTGCTGCTACTGCAATACAAAAGAGAAAAATTGCTGAAGTAGGGAGGTGTGAGTTCATCTCGATCAGTCAAGGTAGAACAGCGTCACGATCTTCCTTTGATCTTCTGCCTCTTGGCAAGTTTGCAAAAGCGTGCGGCTATCGTGGAAAGCAAAGCAGATTAGCTGTTGGCAACGAGAAACGATCTCTTGGTTGCATACAGCACTAGCTTCTGCCAATGACATTTGGTCGTTTTTGGCGTTTTCTACTAAATGCATCACCTTTTCTAACTGCTGGCGCGATTCCAGGGGTTGACGCTCTAAACTTTGTGGCAGAATTACAGTCAACATATTCGCATCGGCACGCATCGCACCGCGAATAGCAGCTGAATTTGTCCCCGTCGCACCGGAAGTTATAATCCGATTACCCGACAGAACCAGAGCGTAGCTCATCATTTCGATTAAGTGCTGATGAGTCAGGGGGACGTGACGCGATCCCAGTAAAGCAATTCGTTTTGCGCCCGTTTGCTGAATCGTTGCTAACTCTTGGGCAAGGGTATCGACATCGGATACATTGATAGACTGGCTCTGCTCGATCAAGGACGTAGGTTCGGATACACAACCTAGTTATTCTAGCAGAGAACAGTTATTAGTTATCAGGGAAGAATGGTAATTGGTAATTGGTAATTGGGAGTTATCAGTGGCGAGTAGCAGGAGGTTAGTTAATTGTGAATTGCAAATTGCGTGACGCTAAACGCTGCGCTATACTGCGTGAGCGCTGCGCCTTTGGCTAACATGTAGCTTGTTTTCCCGTAGGGGGAAACGCTTTGTCGAAGACTAGGGCTAGTGTAGCGCAGCGTAAAAGTGCGAATGGCGAATTGTCCCCTGCTATTTAAGTAGCTGTATTGCTCGATCGATCCAAGACAACCAGTGGGTTTCGTAACTAATACCATTCAGGAGAGTGAGGTATTGAAACTTTTCGATTTCGGATAGTATTTGCGGATTGCTAAAGTACTTTTGCTCTATAGCTTTGTATACTGCCAGCTTTTCCTGATGTGCTTTTTGATGACGCTTCAACTCGATCGCGATCGCTTGAGGAGCAACATAACCAGCAAAAATTTTGACTAATAAATCGTCCTTGATTGGTGAAGCCTCTGAGGGGGAAGCTATCCAAGACTTTAGCTGTTGTTTGCCTATTTCTGTCACATAGTAAAGCTTTTTATCTGGTTTTCCTGATTGAAGCACAGTTTCGCCTGCAATCCAGCCTTGTTGTTCTAATTTGGATAATTCTCGATAAATCTGCTGGTGACTTGCTGCCCAGAAGTAGCCAACTGAGCCATCAAATTGTTGGGCTATATCGTATCCGCTTAAGGGAGTATCAATTAATCTGGCAAGGATCGCGTGCGTTAAAGCCATAATATTTCTTTACTTTACTTATGCAAAAAAGTGCATATGATAGTAGTATATTCAACTAATTGCATATTAACCGCTCTGCAATGGCTGTAAAGACGTTACATGTAACGTCTCTACTGGTCAAAATTAGTCGATCGACCACCAATTAATGAGGAGATTCTCGTATGAGTTATTCAATATATCAAGTTGAGTTACCAGAAAACCCCGAAGCGATCGCCTTTGTGAACGGTTTCTTGGCACGCGATCGCGCAGGCTTGATTTGGATGTGGAAAAATCTCTTGTGGATTAAGAACACCACAGCAACGGCTGATGGCTGCGTGCAAGTTAAAGCAGGGATTTGCGCTGCTAATGAAGTTGTGATGGTAAGTTATTGGCGATCGCCGCAAAGCTTGCAAGCATTTTTCAAAGGGAAATTTCATCGCCAGATGATGCAATTTGTTGCCAAGCATCCCGAGAGTTTGTGTTTATATAACGAGACATATCAACCTACAGCAAGTGGTAAATACTCGCACGAACCGCAGGGAATGGCAACTATTTATGGATAATTTAGATCTAAGGCAAAGCAACAGCAGGGCTGAGGTCGAGTTGAGATAATAAGCGATTAAAGTCAAAATGTTCTGTCATTAACTGACGGATGCATTCAACTTTGAAGGGTTCGTGCAGGCGCACTTGTCCGAACGTGCGATCGACGATCCCTACTGTAGTTAACGTATCGAGATCGACCGAGAGGATGGGAATTTCGAGTTCTTCTGCTTTACTAAGGATAAAAGTTGGTGCGGGAAGCTTGCCCGTTAGAATGAGGCATTGAGTAGAACTTTCCAAAGCTGCTAATTGAATTTCAACGCGATCGCCTCCCGTGACGACAGCCATATTTCGCCGCTGTCCGAAATATCTCAACGCTGAGTTGACATTCATAGCTCCAATTGCCAAACTTTCCACCATCAGATCGAGGCGATCGGCACGACAGAGGACATCTGCTTTTAACTGATTGACTAATTCTCTAACGCTGACACTTCTGAGTAAGCGATTGCTAGGCAGCATTCCTAAAACTGGAATACTGCGTTTTTCCAGATAAGGACTGACTTCTGCTGCTACAGTTTCCATCTGTTCGAGAGGAATATCATTCAGTAGCACGCCAATTAAGCGATCGCCCAAGCGCCGTCGTGCCGAAATCAATGGTTCCACAGAAAACGCCGATTTGTAGCGAGACACTAGTAGAATTGAAGCATTAATAATTTCAGATACTTGCAGCATTCGCAGATCGAACAAACTGCCCTCTTCCAGAGTTCCCGGTCCTTCCAAGACTGTCAGATCGCCTGCTGGAAGTTGCAGATATTGCTTCAGGCGTTCGCGGTAGTCGATGTTGTCTTCTCCTCGCAAGCGTTTGCCAATGGCATTTTCGTCCAAGGATAAGATTGTGGGAAATACCCGCTGTGGTGGGAGTTTCAGTAGTTTAGTCACAAACTCAACATCAGCATCAGCGATCGCGGCTGTGGTATCTTCACTAAAACAGCTACCCAAAGGTTTGCCGTAGGCAAGATCCAGCCCCATTTGTTGCAATCGATGAGATAGACCTAATACAGTGGCAGACTTACCACTGTAAGTCTCAGTTGAACCAATTAGCAAAAACTTAGCAGCCTTCGACACCCACCCACTCCTAACCCCAGTCAGGGAAACAAATCAACTTTTATACTATTTTAATTAAGTAGAACTAAATGAAAAATGTATTTTTGCTAAAGCAATGAAAAGAGCAAGCGATCGGATTTAATAGTGACTAGTGACTGGTGGCTAGTGGCTAGTGACCAGTTACCAACTACCAACTACCAGTTACCAGTTATCTAACGACCATCACTACCGATTCGATCGCGCTTTTGCACAATCATCTGTGCCATTCGTTCTGCACCAATGGAAGCAGGCATAATCACGCGATCCGCACCAGCTAATTTGAGTTTCTTTTCTGTCGAGGGATATTTCTAATACAGGTGTCCTGCCAAAACCCGCCCCTACGACTCCCCTTCTTCCGTGACAACCCACTAGAGGTATATCGGTGCTAGGATTGCGACAGAATCAGAATAGCGATTAAGAAGGACAAAAAACTAAATGGTAGAGATGGATAGGTCAATATCCTTCGATGGAAGGGATATTCGACTTAGAGTAGGTATGTTAGCCCCTCAAGCTGGGGGAGCAGTGTTAATTCAATCAGGCGATACGGCAGTTTTAGTTACTGCAACCCGAAGTACAGCCAGAGAAGGCATTGATTTTCTTCCCCTGACGGTAGATTATGAAGAAAGACTCTACGCTGTCGGTCGAATTCCAGGTGGTTTCTTGCGGCGTGAAGGTCGCCCGCCAGAAAAGGCGATTCTGACGAGCCGCTTGATCGATCGCCCCTTGCGTCCGCTGTTTCCTGGTTGGCTGCGGGACGATCTGCAAGTCGTGGCGACGACTCTGGCAATGGATGAGTTAGTTCCGCCGGACGTGCTAGCGGTAACGGGTGCATCAATGGCGGTGATGCTGGCGCAAATTCCTTTTAATGGACCAATGGCAGCCGTGCGCGTCGGCTTGGTAGGAGATGATTTTATTATTAATCCTACCTATGCTGAAATTAAAGCTGGAGATTTGGATCTGGTGGTAGCAGGCACTCCAGACGGCGTGATTATGGTAGAGGCTGGAGCTAACCAGCTATCAGAACAGGATATGGTTGAGGCGATCGATTTCGGCTACGAAGCCGTGCGAGATTTGATCGCTGCTCAACAAGACTTTCTCAAAGAGTTAGGGGTCGAACCGCCACAAGTCACACCGCCAGAAGTGGATTCTACTTTAACAGACTTCATTCGCGATCGCGCCCAAACTCAAATCAAACAAATTCTCTCGCAGTTTGACCTTGACAAAAATAGCCGCGATGCTGCCCTTGATGAAGTGAAAGCAGCTGTTGCCGAAGCGATCGCGGAACTGCCAGAAGAAGATCCGGTAAAGGTGATTACGACTACCGAAAGCAAAGCACTGGGTAACACTTTCAAAGATTTGACCAAGCAATTGATGCGACGGCAAATTGTTGAAGATGGCGTGCGGGTTGACGGACGCAAACTAGACGAAGTACGCCCTGTTTCCTGTAGAGTTGATGTTTTACCCAAGCGGGTTCACGGTAGCGGTTTATTCAATCGCGGTCTGACGCAGGTTCTGTCTGCCTGTACTCTAGGGACACCAGGCGATGCTCAAAACTTGTCGGACGATCTGCAAGAAGACCTAGAAAAACGCTATATCCATCACTACAACTTTCCGCCCTTCTCGGTTGGGGAAACAAAACCTCTGCGCGCCCCAGGTCGGCGGGAAATCGGTCACGGAGCCCTAGCAGAACGTGCCATCCTGCCCATTCTACCACCCAAAGCTGATTTTCCCTACGTCATTCGCGTAGTGTCGGAAGTCCTCTCTTCTAATGGTTCTACGTCGATGGGTTCGGTCTGCGGTTCCACTCTTTCCCTGATGGATGCAGGCGTTCCGATTCTCAAACCCGTGAGTGGGGCAGCGATGGGACTAATTAAAGAAGGTTCCGAAGTCCGCGTCCTGACTGATATTCAGGGGATTGAAGACTTCTTGGGCGATATGGACTTTAAAGTGGCTGGAACGGATACAGGAATTACAGCCCTGCAAATGGACATGAAAATTTCTGGGCTGCCTCTGGAAACGATCAAGCAAGCCATTGACCAAGCGCGTCCCGCACGGATGCACATCTTGGAAAAAATGCTTCAGGCGATCGACCAGCCGCGTAGCGAAATGTCAGCCTTTGCCCCGCGTCTGCTGACAATTAAGATCGAGCAAGATCTGATCGGCATGATTATCGGACCTGGTGGCAAAACAATTAAAGGGATCACCGAAGAAACTGGAGCCAAAATCGATATTGAAGACGATGGCACGGTGACTATCTCTGCAGTGGATGAGAGCAAAGCGAAAAAAGCTCGTAACATCATTCAGGGAATGACCCGCAAGCTACAAGAAGGAGAAGTCTACGCTGGTCGCGTGACTCGAATTATTCCCATTGGCGCGTTTGTAGAATTTTTGCCTGGAAAAGAAGGCATGATCCACATTTCTCAACTGGCTGACTATCGTGTAGGGAAAGTCGAAGACGAAGTCACAGTTGGTGATGAAGTGATTGTCAAAGTCAGAGAAATCGATGGCAAAGGTCGGATCAATCTGACTCGCTTGGGCATTCATCCCGACCAAGCAGCCGCAGCGCGAGAAGCAGCTGTGAAGTAAACAGGAGTCAGGAGTCAGGAGTCAGGAGTCAGAATAATTTGTAATTATCTGCCTGTGTTTCCTTGCTCTTGCTCTAACGGTTTTTGTACAAAAGAATAAAGTGCGATCGCCTCAATTCACCACCGTGGATTTGTCACGATCAATGCCTCTGCTGCTGAAGCTTCTAGTGGCATAGAGAAGAAATATCCCTGTCCGTATCCACAGTTCAACTCTCTCAACCGGGCTAATTGCTCTGCTGTTTCTACTCCTTCTGCTGTCACGTCTACGTCAAGCTTTTGGGCAAGCGTCACGATTGTTTCAGTGATTTCTAGACTGACCGCACTAGTTCCGATATTGCTAACAAAAGAGCGATCGATTTTCAACATATCGATCGCAAAGCGGTGAAGACGACCTAAAGATGAATAGCCAGTGCCAAAGTCATCAACGAGCAACCGAATTCCCATCGCTCCGAGTTGCGAGAGCATGACACTTGCCGCTTCATCATTCTGCATAATCGCATTTTCTGTAATCTCTAGCTGTAGACTAGAAGCATCTAGATGAGTCTCCTGTAGGACTCGATCGATGTGCTGTAGCAGCTCAGCTTGCCCAAACTGGGGAGTACCAAGATTGACGTTAATGGTTAAGGATTGAATTGCTCTTGAGGAATCACTCGCGGCGCTTTCCTCGTCAGCTGGGCTAGATAAGAATTGCTCTTGCCACTGTTGAAGTTGGTGACAAGCTTCCCGCAGCACCCACCGATCTAGAGCAAGACCTAGCCCGATTTCTTCTGCAATGGACATGAACTCGGTTGGGTAAACAAGACCTCGATTTGGATGCTGCCAGCGGATTAGCGCCTCAAAGCCTACAATTCTACCAGTTTGCAGCGATACGATCGGCTGATAGTGAATCCGAAACTCCTGACGCTCAATCGCTCGTCGCAGCTCCGTTTCCATCTGCAAGCGTGCGATGGCGCGATTGCGCATCTCTGGGTTGAAGATCTCGTATCGCGCTTTACCTAAGCTCTTGGCTCGGTACATAGCGATGTCAGCGTCGCGCAGTAGGTCTTCTGGATGGTTATTACTTGTCGTTCTCAGGACAATGCCAATACTTGCTGTCGTAAATACCTCTTGTCCGCCTAGATTGAAGGGCAATGTCAGTTGGGCTTGTATTCGTTCTGCGACTTGGATAGTGTCGCTGATGTCATCAATACCCTCAAGCAAGATAGTGAATTCGTCTCCCCCAAGTCTCGCCGCCGTATCTATAGGGCGTATGCAAGCTTCTAGTCTTCTAGCAATAGCTATGAGAAATTCATCTCCAAGTGTATGCCCGAGACTATCATTGATTACTTTAAAACGATCTAAGTCAAGGAAGAGGACAGCAAATAGATAATCTTCATCTCGTTTACTATATTCCACCGCACGCTCTAGGCGATTCATGAATAAAGCTCGATTGGGTAAACCAGTGAGGGCATCGTGAAACGCATTGTGCAGCAGTTGCTCCTCTGCGTGCTTACTCTCTGTAATATCTCGACAAATTACGTGCAACTCCGTAGGCGTTCCATCTTGGTCAAATAGTAGTTGGCTGCGTTCGCGAACCCACACAACCGAGCCATCTTTACGAATTTTGCGCAGTTCATTTTCACCAGTGACCAACCTTTCCCTCAAGACTCTATCCAACCACTGTTGAGCCAACTGCCAATCTGGTTGGTAAATCGTCAGCCAAATCGGTCTGCCAATCAATTCTTGTTTGCGGTAGCCTAGAAAATCAGCACCAATCTGATTGATCGATCTAATAATTCCATTAACTGCGATCGAGGCATAGGAATCGGGAGCAGAATCGTACAAATTTTGATATTGTTGCTGACTCTCTCGCAGTGACGCTTCTACTCGCTGGCGTTCTGTAACCGCAGCACCCACAAGCAAACCCGTGTATGAAACTGTCATCAAGCAAAACTGTAAGGCTAATGTATTATTCCCAGAGCGAATGTAAACCAGGAGCGTGACACCAATATTGATGATTAAAACTGCCAGCACTGCTCGCTCGAATCCGTGCCGCACTGCAATCCAAATCAACGGCAAAAACACAAAATAGCTGTATTCTAAAGATAATCCTGGTGGAAATCCATAACCGAGCCAGATAGCGAAAATTAAAGCAGTCAGATCTATGCTGTAATCTAGCACCGCTTGACTCCTCAACCGACCTGAGCCGATCTGCTGCGTCGGTCTTTCTTGAGTATCCTGCCACTTAGCCTCAGATGCTAGGCGTAACAAAAGCAAAAGCGGTGGCGCTAACATCGCAATGCCAGTAGCCTCTCCAGCCCATTCGCGGATGACTTGCACCGTCCATTGAGACCAAGAAAGACTGCCAGCTGCTGCTAACGTCGTTACATATAGCCCAGAAACTACAAGCGATGTGATAAAGGTGACAATAGTAAATCTAAAAACGTCCCGAAAACGGCGGAGGTATGGATCGATGTGTAACTTGTGCAACAACAAAGCACTAGCTAGACTGTAGCCTAGCATTATCCAGATAGCACAGAGCAACACGTATAACGGAGCAATGTTTAGT
Organism: Chroococcidiopsis cubana SAG 39.79; assembly: GCF_003991895.1. NCBI lineage: Bacteria > Bacillati > Cyanobacteriota > Cyanophyceae > Chroococcidiopsidales > Chroococcidiopsidaceae > Chroococcidiopsis > Chroococcidiopsis cubana. Next base: position 16,444 of record NZ_RSCK01000013.1, on the reverse strand, counting down.
GGGCTCACCACTAACATATGTAGTAACGGAATGAGCAGCAACTCAGGAGTATAGCGCAGACCAAACCCCAACAAAAGTACGAAGTGAAGTCCGGCTGATGGATCCCAAGGGCTGATCGCCGCCGCCGTGTCAAAGACAGAGGCTAATTCTTCTAGACCTAGTCCAGCTAAAACGTAAACCGCCACAAGCAGTAGAGTACGCAGACTTGAGGGGAGATGTCGCAACCATCTGAATAGTCTTGGGAAAATGTGCCAGTTGTTACGCCCTATTCTCACTACCTCACCCGCTTTCCACTACTTAGATAGTGTAGGGTTCTGTTGGTTAACTTGAATCTAGCTACTTACGTAGAAACGCTTCAAAACCGCAGCAAGATGATTTGGTAGACATCTTAGACTTATTGCAAATGCGCTTTCTTGAGTTTTATCTGCAACAGGTCTATTGTAGGATGGTTGAAGTCTGAGGCAGTTCTTCTCGCCGTTGCTATGATTCTCACCCGCGCCTATCTCGAATCAGGGCTGCTACAAAAAGCGATCGCTCAATCTAAATTGGGAAAACTCCTGCTAAGCGAGGCAGAGTTGCAGGCATCTATTCAACAAACTTTAGCACGACAAAAACCCAATTCTGATATTTGGTTGTTTGCTTACGGTTCTCTGATTTGGAACCCAATTTTTCATTTTGCTGAATATCGCACTGGTACGATTTACGGTTTGCATCGCCGTTTTTGCCTCTGGACTCCCCTCGGTCGCGGTACGCCGGATAACCCTGGTTTGGTTTTGGGACTCGATCGCGGTGGTAGTTGTCGCGGCATTGCCTATAGAATCGCTGCGGCTAATGTCATGTCGGAATTAACCATCGTCTGGCGGCGAGAAATGATTGTTGGTTCCTACGTTCCTACTTGGGTCAAGTTTTATCACGATAAGCAAGTTGTAGAGGCGATCGCTTTTGTTGTGAATCGACGTCGTTCGGGCTACGCGGGTAATATTTCTTTTGACGCTACTGTTGATACTCTTGCCACTGCTAAGGGTGAACTCGGTTCTAGTGCTGATTATTTGTTTCAAACTGTAGATGGTTTAAATAGTGTCGGAATTCATGACAAGCCGCTGTTACGTTTGCGCGATCGCGTGATTGCTAAGCAACAAGGGATTTAATGTCACCTCATGATGCAAAGCGATAACTGAAATATTTTGGTTCGATCGCAATATACTGGTAGGGGCGCACAGCTGTGCGCCCCTACTACGGATTGTGTATTTCATGCTACCAAAGGCTATGACTACCATTGCCCAAACCGATCGCCTCACGATTCGTAGCTGGATTCCTGAAGAGGATGCAGAATCGGCTTTTCAAATTTATAGCGATCCAGAAGTGACGCGATTTATTAAAACTAAAACTACTAGTACTGAAGACGCAATTAAACTACTTCAACGCTGGGTAATATTATCGACTCAACTTAATGGTGGAGGCTTTTGGGCAGTTGTAAGTAAAGCAACGCCTGAAATTCTCGGTACGATTATTCTCATTCCCTTGCGAGATGAAGCAGAACAATGGACACAAGATTATGAAATCGGTTGGCATCTCAAGAAGTCTGCTTGGGGAAATGGATACGCCACGGAAGCAGCCAGGGCAATTCTTAACTATGGATTTAATATTCTAAAATTACCCACAATCTACTCAGTTGCTAGACCCGAAAATACAACTTCAATTCGCGTGATGCAAAGATTGAACATGATACCAATTGGACGGACTCATAAATACTACAAGATGGAACTTGAGATGTTTAAATTGGGCAAACTCACATAACAGATACTTAGCGCTGGAACGGGTAATGATTAAGCCAGGAGACAGAAGACAGAAGACAGAAGTAGTTTTTCTCCCCCAGCTCTCTCCCTCAGCTGGGCGACTCTCTCTTCCCTGCTTCCTGCTCCCTGAGAACTGAATAATCAGTTAAATTAAAAGATTGTTGCAGCAAAGGGGAGAAGAGAATGTCGTCTGTAAAACCCACAATCTTAGTTACTGGTGGAGCGGGATATATTGGTTCCCATGCAGTATTAGCACTCAAACGGGCTGGATACGGCGTAGTCGTTCTCGATAACCTAGTCTACGGACATCGCGATTTGGTAGAGCAGGTTTTACAGGTAGATTTGATTGTTGGCGATATAAACGATCGCCCCTTACTAGACGAATTATTTGCTAAGTACGACATCGCCGCTGTCATGCACTTTTCTGCTTATGCATATGTGGGCGAATCTGTCACGACCCCAGATAAATATTATCGTAATAACGTCGTTGCCACGCTCACCTTACTAGAGGCAATGCAGGCTGCATCGATCGATAAATTCGTCTTCTCGTCTACTTGCGCTACCTACGGCGTACCCAAAACAGTACCGATCCCCGAAGACCATCCCCAAAGCCCAATTAACCCCTACGGTGCAACTAAATTGATGGTAGAGCGAATTTTGGCGGATTTTGATGTTGCCTATGGCTTAAAATCTGTCTGTTTTCGCTATTTTAATGCTGCTGGTGCAGATCCAACTGGATTGTTAGGAGAAGACCACGATCCAGAAACTCATCTAATTCCTTTGGTACTGCAAACAGCTTTAGGTAAACGCCAGTCTGTCTCAATTTTTGGGACTGATTACGATACTCCTGATGGAACTTGTATTCGCGATTACATCCACGTTAGCGATTTAGCCGATGCTCATATTCTGGGTGTGGAATATCTGTTACAAGGTGGAGATTCAACAATTTTTAATTTAGGTAACGGTAATGGTTTTTCAGTTAGAGAAATCATCGATACTGCCAAGCAAGTTACGGGAAGAGAAATTAAAGTTGTAGAAAGCGATCGCCGCGCTGGAGATCCGCCTGCACTCGTCGGTAGTGGTGAAAAAGCCAGAAAAATTCTGGGTTGGAATCCCCAATATCCAGAGATAGATAAAATTATCAGTCATGCTTGGAACTGGCATCAAAAACGACACGCATAATAACTGAATAGCGTCATCGAGATGAATTATTTGTTACATTGGGAGCGATCTCAAGAACGAGTTGTTGAAACAAGCTCCGCGATCGCTTTCACCAATTCATCAGGGTCTATAGGTTTAGGCAAATGCAACTGAAATCCTGCGGTAATTGCTTTTTGTTGATCGTATTCTCCAGCATAAGCAGTTAGGGCAATTGCAGGAATTGACAGCGATCGAGACTGCATTATATTTTTGACTTTTTCTAGGAACATATAACCATCCATCAGCGGCATCCCAATATCGCTCAAAATGAGATCCGGCATTTGTTGAGACAAAGCCACTAGTGCATCTTCTGCAGAACTCACGACCGTCGCTTCTGCCCCATGCTGTTGTAACACGCAAGTCACATACTCTCGCATATCTGGATCGTCGTCTACTGCTAGTACGCGCACGCCTTGCAGCGGTAATTGCTGAGTATTGGATGGCGAGTGATGCATCTCCCGATTCCCGACTCCTGACTCCCGACTCCCTTCCAACACAGGTAATGTCACAGTAAACGTAGCTCCCTGTCCTTCCCCCAGACTATCTACCCCAACCGTACCACCGTGTAACTCTACCAAGTGACGTACAATCGCCAGTCCTAAACCCAATCCGCCAAAAGTCCGAGTTGTACTGCTATCGGCTTGGCGAAAGTAATCGAATACATAAGGCAGAAAATCAGGACTAATGCCTTTGCCAGTGTCGGAAACTTGGATTTGGACAGATTTTTGGGAGTCGGGAGTGGGAGAGTGGGAGTCGGGATTCGGAAGTTGAAGTGAAATCTCTACCCGTCCGCCAGCAGGAGTAAATTTAACCGCATTAGATATCAGATTCCATACCACCTGTTGCAATCGTCCTGAGTCCCCTAGAACTAGGGGAGTCGGGAAGTTTTGGATTTTAGATTTTGGATTTTGGATTGTAATTGCTGCTTCCTTGTCTCCCTTGTCCCCCTGGTCTTTCCCAGCGCGTCCCTGCTCCCAGCTCGTCCCTACTCCCTCAAAAACTAAATGAATCTGCTTCGCTTCAGCACTTAGTTGCACCGTTTCCATTGCAGCGAGGATCGTGCTGACTAGATTCACAGGAGCAAATTTTAACGCGAGTTTGCCTCGGAGAATGCGGGAGACATCAAGCAGATCGTCTACGAGTTGGGCTTGGAGTTTAGCATTGCGCTCGATAGTTTCTAAGGCGCGGTTTCTGGCTGCTTCATTATATTGACGCGATCGCAACAGTTTTGCCCAACCGAGGATCGGGTTGAGGGGCGATCGCAATTCGTGGGATAGTACGGCTAAAAATTCATCTTTAATCCGATTTGCGGATTCTGCTACCTCTCTTGCCACTTGTTCAGCAGCGTACAATCGCGATCGCTCTAAAGCTTGGGCGCATTGCCGTGCAAGTGTCATCATAAAGGCACGTTCTGCCACATCGAAATCGCGGGGCTGGTTGAAACTTAGCCCTAAAGAACCGATTGTTCGCCCTTCGATTGTCAATGGTAAGCTGGCAATTGCTTGAGAACCAGAAGCAATATATGTATCTGCGAGACTCGGATAAAGCTGTTGATATTCAGCAGGCGATCGCGCGATGACCATTTCCCCGGTGCGGATTGTATCGGTGAGGGGAAGTGGTGTCGTTAGCGGAACGCGCCGATAGGGGGCAATTTCTGCTTCCTGGTAGCCAATCGAGCAGACAATCTCTACCGTTTTACCATTTTTATGCAGCAAACCGATCCAGCCTCTTGTGGCATTGAAGGCAGCTAGTCCTTGATGCAGTAAAATTTCTCTGACTTGCTCTGTCGTCAATGCTTGAGCTAGAGCCGCAGTCAAATTTTGTAATTGGTAAACTCGCTGGATATTTAACTCTGCAAGTTGACGTGCTGCTTGCTCTTGCTGCAACAGGCGATCGCGCTCTAGTTCGGCACGTTTGCGATCGGTCATATCGCTGACTAAAGAGACAAACCCCTCTACCTGTCCTCGACTGTCGAACTGAGGAATATAGACTGCTTCGATGTAACGCACTCCGCCATCTTGATAGGGAACTTGACTTTCGTATCTAACTGCTCGTCCTGCTAGTGCTTGCTCTACATAAGGGCGAATCTTCTCGTAAGCAGCTTCGCCTAAGACTTGCCGTATATGCCTGCCACAAATTTCTGTAGCGGGATGACCGAACCATTGTTCGTAGGTCCGATTCACAAAGCGATAGCGCTGGTTAAGATCGACATAGGCAATCAGCGCGGGTACGGTGTTGGTAATTAGGCTTAATTCAGCTTCCCGTTGACTCAGTGATGTTTGAGTTTGTTTGAGTTGAGTGATATCGACTACAGTTGCACCTACACCCAATGTCTGTCCGTTTGCCAGACAAACGGGATAAAAATTGACCAGAGAATGGCGATAAACTCCTGGGGAATTTGTTTCACCGCTAAGTTCTTGATTAAGCAGTGGCTCTCCCGTTTGCATCACTTGCCGCAAAACTGGTTCTAGCGTATCGCCCCACGCTGGTAGCACTTCTCGCACGCTGCGATGGAAGTGGTCTTTGAGGGGGATGCCATTAATGTCTGCCAAAGCTTGGTTGACGTGGACGTAGCGGAGATCGGTGTCTAAAAAAGCTAAACCGACAGGAGAACTAGCTAACCAAGTATCGATCAATGCCAGGGTTGCTTCTTGTCGCTGCATTGCTTGCTTTAATTGGCGATGCAAGCGAGAGTTTTCCATTGCCAACCCGACGCGCCGTCCCAGTTCCTCAGCTAGGGTTAAATCTTCATTACAGTAATGACGCTGAGAAGTTGTCAGCATCAGCGACAGTACGCCAAACACTTCTCTACCTGCAATCAACGGTACGCAAATCGCAGATTTAATCCCTAGTTGCCGAAAAAATTTCAACTGCTCGGCATCTCGCGCCATAGCTACATAGTTGGCATCTGTGACTTCAGGAATTAATTCCGATCGCCCTGTGTGAAAAACTCTAGTAATTGGGTGTGTTTGGTCGTTTAAATCTAAGGGATAGGTAGCTGTAAGTTGACGCACCAAGTCTGCTCGATTGGGGTCTTTGGCTTGAACGGCAGCCAAAGGATTAATCGCCATGTCTGCGGGGAGAATATCGACGGTGCAGAGATCGGCAAATTCGGGAATAGTCAGTTCTACAACCGATCGCAATGTTGTTTCATAGTCCAGAGAAGATGTGAGTACGGTGTTGGCACGATCTAAAAAAGCCAATCTTTGTTGCATTGCCTCTGCTCGATCTTTGGCTTTTTGTTCGCGCTGTCGATCGATCTCTGCTCTGTGCTTTGCTATGCGTAACTCCTCGCATAGATAGCTAATCATGACTCCTTGTAAAGCAAACAAGCCCATCCTCAGCAAGTCGGGCAGGTTAATTGTGAATGCATAATTCGGCTCGTGGAAGAAATAATTACTGAATAGAATCGATAAGACAGTTGCTACTATTCCAGGTTTTAACCCTCCATACCAAGCCGCGATCGCTACTGCCCCATAAAACAGCAAAAACGGAGTTTTTGTCATTCCCAGCCAAGAGTCTAGCCCCAACATGAGCGCCAGAGCTAGCATTACAGCAAGGACAGCAACCCCGTAGGAAGCAATCTGGAAGCGGGTAACTTTTGGCATGGAATGCTTAGAGGTATCTATTGCATACCTTAGTTAGCTGCTATCTTCCACCATATGATGGATGAAGAGTTGGTTCTATTCTTCTTGGGATAGATTTTGGGTTGCACAAAGCAGATAAAATTCGGAACTAATTTCTGATGATGCCAAATTCGTCTCTGGCACAACACTTAAAGTGGATGAAGCTTACTCAGCAGCAATTTAGACTATCCCCTTCTATTAGGCTTTTTAGTAAACCAATCTGTCTTAGCTAGTGCCAACTGGTCATCAGAAAGAGTCGCACCAGTTAGGTTAGCACCGCACAAATTTGCGCCTCTGAGGTTAGCATTGCTCAAATAAGCACCGCTTAAATCTGCACCGCGTAAATCGGCTCCCGACAAATCGGTATAACTCATGTATGCTTTGGTCAATACGGCATTTCTCAGATTGGCTTGACTGAGACAAGCTTGCCCAAAATCACCGTTACACAAAACTGCTTCTTGCAAGTTTGCGCGATCGAGCCTGGAAGCGTAACATTTAATACCAGCAAGATTTTTTCTCCGTAAATCGATCGCGCTCAAGTCTTGAGAGGTAAAATCTCTTCTGCCATTGATATATGCATTTAGTAAACTACCAGAGTCTAAACGCTCCGCTTCTTTGGATTTTAATTTGGTTGGGCTAGGGGTTTTTACGGTTGTTAAGGCATTTGCTCTAGCAGCAACTGGCTGTTGGCGAGTCATTTGAGTATTTACACCAGTCGTAGCACCCAACTCGCGCCGCGCCCGAATATTCTGAGCTAATGCTGCTACGTACTGCTGATGGGAATTCAAGCCAGAATAAACTGGTTGCGAAGGTTGAGATGGTTGGGAAGCAGGGGTACTCGTAGGGCGCGAGCGAATTTGTGTAGCCATCCCAGACGAGATGCTGTCGAAGTATGGTTCCATCTCCAAAGCTTTGAGGACATCATCAGCTGATTGATAGCGGTGGCGCACGGAAGCCTCAACCATCTTCCGCAGAACGGTAGTTAGGTGCTGACTAATTCTGACTTCTTGTTCCCAGAGCATTTCACCTGTAGAAGGATGATAGTCAAAATCTTTCGGAGATTTTCCAGTTAAAAGGAAAATACAGGTGATGCCCACAGCATAAATATCGCTGGCGTAGACTGGACGCATGGCGATTTGTTCTGGTGGTGCAAAGCCATTTGTTCCCACAGAAAAAGCAGTCAGGGTAGTATTTTCGATTTGGCTGCTATAGGTTTTGCTAACTTGATTCTTGACCGCACCAAAATCAATTAAGACAAGTCTGCCGTCTTCACTGCGGCGGATCAAGTTATTGGGCTTGATGTCTCGATGGATAACTTGTTGCGAGTGAATGTATTTTAAAATTCCTAAAATTTCACTTAAAAATTGCTTGACTCCAGCTTCGCTCATTAGACCTTTACGTTTGATCTCTTGCTGGATGGTTAAACCGTTGACGAATTCTTGAACTAGATAAAATTCTCGATCGGTTTCAAAATAGTCTAATAATCTTGGCACTTGGGGATGATTGCCAATTTTGCCAAGGGTTTGTGCTTCTCTGGCGAATAATTCCCGCGCCATTGTCAAAACTTCAGGAGTATTGATTGAAGGGCGCAGTTGTTTGATGACGCACCAGGGCTGTCCGGGTAAACTATCATCTTGAGCTAAGAAGGTTGCACCAAAGCCACCTTGGGCTAGTGCTTGCGTCACGCGGTAGCGATCGCGCAGTTTTTGCAGGGGCGACCCACAAGACTGACACTGTGCGACAGAATTTGGGTTTTCTGGAGACTGGCAAGTTGGATTTAAGCAGTAGCTCATAACAGACTCGACGTTGCACAATGGACGCAAACAATAGAAGCAAACAGAATTGTTACACTCTGAATCAATTATTCAAATAAAAATTGACTTTTACTAGGTTAGTCTTGCGGAGAATCGTTGAAGAATTGCTAAAGTTATTGGCAGCAATATCGGGTAATTGTGAGTTTTGTTTAAATATCAATTAGCCAACTGTTGGACTAGGGGGTAAAAGCACGTAGGTTTTGGATCGAGAATTTTGTAAGATAGATGAGCTGCGATTGAAACAAGCAAACACACTCCATGCGTATCTCTTTGAACTGGCTGCGGGAAATAGTCGATATAACGATGACTCCAGAGGAGTTGGCTCATACGCTCACTATGGCTGGCTTCGAGGTGGAAGAGATCGAAGACCGTCGTACTTGGGCTGATGGTGTCGTCATCGGCAAAGTGCTGGAGTGTCAGCGCCACCCTAACGCCGATAAATTGAGCGTTACGAAGGTCGATATTGGCAAAGGTGAACCTTTAAATATTGTGTGTGGCGCACCGAATGTACGTGCAGATATCTATGTAGCAGTTGCTACCATCGGCACTTACTTACCTAAAATTGACGTAAAAATTCGTGCTGCCAATCTGCGGGGAGTGCGTTCCGAAGGCATGATTTGTTCCCTAGCAGAACTAGGCTTATCTAAAGAATCTGCTGGTATCCATATTTTTGATGAAGTAGGGGCGCACAGCCGTGCGCCCCTACAGTTGGGTGATGACGTTCGCCCCCTTCTAGGTTTAGACGACACAATTTTAGACTTGACAGCAACGGCAAATCGTGCCGATGCGTTGTGCATGGTAGGGATTGCACGGGAAGTGGCAGCTTTAACTGGAGCAACGCTGAGATTACCACAACCAGATGCTTTGTCGATTCCGACAACAGAGGGATTAGAGATCGCCGTTCTCCAACCGCAAGCTTGTCCGGCTTATATTGGTACTGTTATTGAAGGAATAAAAATTGCACCTTCTCCCGAATGGTTGCAACAGCGCTTGCAAGCAGCAGGAATGCGACCGATTAATAATGTGGTGGATGCAACCAACTACATTATGTTGGAGTGGGGACAACCGCTACACGCATTCGATCGCGATCGCTTATTAGCAGTAAGGGCGCACAGCAGTGCGCCCCTACCTATTACCATTGGCGTTCGCTTTGCTGAATCGGGAGAAAGTTTAAAAACTTTAGACGGACAAAGCCGCAACCTGACAAGCCAAACTCTGCTGATTACTGCCAACGACAAACCTGTAGCTTTAGCTGGAGTGATGGGAGGAGAAGCAACGGAAGTTGGCGACACAACTCAAAATCTATTATTAGAAGCAGCGTTATTTGATTCTGTGGCGATCCGTCGTTCAGCGCGCAGTTTGGGGTTGCGTACAGAAGCTTCGGCAAGGTACGAGCGCGGCGTGAATTATGCTGAATTAGAATTAGCCTGTCGTCGCGCCATTAGTTTAATCCAGCAAATAGCTGGGGGTACAGCGGTAAGTCAGCAAATTGCCGATCGCAGACCGGATATGGGTACGCTATCGCGATCGATTCAACTGCGCCTCGATCGCGTGAATCAAATTTTAGGCTTAGTCGATCTGGGCGATACGGATGGAGAATTACAGCCAGACGAAATGCAACAAATCTTGACGGCGTTAGGCTGTCAAGTCACACCAGATGCAGAAAAAGAGCGAGTCTGGATCGTTACCGTACCACCTTATCGCTACCGCGATTTAGAGCGGGAAATCGATTTAATTGAAGAAATTGCCCGCGTTTACGGTTACGATAAATTCTGCACCACGCTGCCAGAAGCAACAGAATTTGGCTTTCTTTCGGTCGAACAACAGCTAACGCGGCAAATCCGAGCAGCGATGCGGGCAGCAGGATTAACAGAGTTGATGCACTATTCTTTAGTGAAACCAGGGGAAGATCGGCAGGTGGTGCTGGCTAACCCTTTGTTTGCCGAATATGCAGCCCTACGGACGGATTTGATTGCTGGTTTAGTCGATGCCTTCCAATACAATTTGGAACAGGGAAATGGGGCGCTCAATGGTTTTGAAATTGGGCGAATCTTCACTCAAGATGAAGCTGGGATCGATGAAATGGAGGCGATTGGAGGGATTTTAGGTGGCGATCCAACGCAAGGTAAATGGGTCAGCGCCGGACGCGATCGCCCTATGAGTTGGTATGAGGCAAAGGGTATATTAGACAGCGTATTTCAGCGTTTGGGATTGTCGATTGAATATCAACCCAGCCGACAAGATACGCGCTTGCACCCAGGACGAACGGCTTCTTTGTGGTTGCAAGGAAACCGCTTAGGTGTCTTCGGACAGTTGCATCCCCAGTTACGGCAAGAAAGAGGTTTACCGGATGAGGTTTATGTTTTTCAACTCGATTTAGATTTGCTATTTGATGCTTTGGATGTAGAGGAAATGCTCGTTCCTCGCTTCAAACCTTATTCTACTTACCCAGCTGCCGACAGAGATATTGCTTTTTTTGCCCCCGTAGATGTCTCGGTAGCAGAATTAGAACGGGCGATCGCTCATGCAGGTGGTCAGCTACTAGAGTCGGTAGAATTATTTGATGAGTATAGGGGTCAAGGTGTTCCCGCAGGACAAAGAAGTTTGGCTTTTCGATTAGTTTATCGGGCAAGCGATCGCACTTTGACCGATGCAGAAGTAGAACCCGTGCATCAAAAAGTCAGAGAATCTCTAGTAGAGAAATTTAGTTTGAATTTGAGAAGTTAATCGTAGGGGCGCACAGTTTCCCGTGTAGAGACGTTACATGTAACGTCTCTACACGGACTACATTCATCAGAGATTCTTTATGTCATCTCTTAAGGCTTTTCGTAGTTCGTTTCTAGATTTTATTGCCGATCCATTCTACGTATCTGAATTAGAAAGCGTACGCTATATTCCTGATGGATTATTAGTTTTAGAAGATGGCAAAATTAAAGAAATAGGAACTTACGATAGCCTCCAGCACAAATACAAAGAAATTTCAATAACTGCTTATCCTGGGATGCTGATAATGCCAGGATTTATTGACACTCACGTTCACTTTCCCCAACTAGAAATGATTGCTTCCTATGGGGAACAATTACTAACGTGGTTGAACAAATATACATTTCCTACAGAAGGGAAATTTAAAGATAAAACCTATGCTCAAAAAGTAGCCGCTATCTTTCTCGATGAATTATTGAAAAATGGTACGACAACAGCATTAGTATTTGCTACCGTTCATCCTGAATCTGTAGATGCTTTTTTTGAGGAAGCTAACCGCCGCCATCTACGAACGATCGCTGGTAAAGTGATGATGGATCGTAACGCTCCAGATTTTCTCACCGATACCGCAGAAACATCATATCAAGAAACAAAAGCTCTCATTCAGAAATGGCATAAAAAAGACCGCTTGCTTTATGCTGTAACTCCCCGCTTTGCCATAACTTCAACCAACGAGCAATTACAAATTGCTGGAAGACTTTTACAAGAATTTCCCGATGTTTATTTGCATACTCACATATCAGAAAATGTAGATGAAGTTGCATTTGTCAAGCAATTATTTCCAGAAAGTCAGGGTTATTTAGACGTGTACGATCGCGCTGGATTAGTAGGCGATCGCTCTGTGTTTGCCCACGGAGTCCACTTAACTGATGCAGAGTTTCATAGATTATCTCAAGCAAATGCTGCGATCGCATTTTGTCCGACATCAAATTTATTCTTAGGTAGCGGACTATTTAGAATTGAAACAGCTAAATCAAAAGATTATCCTGTGAAAGTTGGTTTGGGTACAGATGTAGGTGGCGGAACGAGTGTATCTCTCCTACAAACCGCAAACGAAGCATACAAAATCGCTCAACTAAGGCAACAAAAGCTCTCACCCTTTCAAACACTATTTTTAGCAACTTTAGGAGGAGCAAAAGCACTCAATTTAGAAGCTAAAATTGGTAATTTTAATCCTGGTAAAGAAGCAGATTTTGTTGTCTTAGATCCGCGTGCTACACCATTAATGGCATTTCGTAATTCTGACGCAACTCCAACATCTTTAGAAGAATTAGCAGAAAGAATATTTACCTTAGTCATTATGGGAGACGATCGCGCTATACATGCTACTTATATTATGGGAGGATTGGTAATGGGTAATGGGTAATGGGTAATGGGTAATGGGTAATGGGTCATTTGTCATTTGTATTTTCACTACTCACTAACCACTAGCCACTGATTTAGTCACTTCTAAATAAATATATTCTAGTCGCACGGGTTGACGGGAGATAGCATTAAGAGGAATACCTTCAAAGAGAGAAATAATTTCTTTTAAATCTAAAGATTCTGGGAGCCAAAAAGCAAGATCTCTGCCATAGTAACGATAGTTGAAACCTAATTCTATTGCCCGGGCGATCGCTTTTTCCGCTTCATCTGTCTGCACGATAATAATTTCTTCAGCAGATATGTATTGACGTAGTTGAGCTAAACTACCCTCAGCGACAATTTGACCATTTTTCAAAATTCCAATTCTGTGACAAAGACGTTCGGCTTCTTCTAATAAATGAGTGGTGAGTAAAATAGTAGTCCCTTGACGTTGGAGTTGTAGAATTAAATCCCAAATCTCATAACGCGCCTCTACATCTAAACCTGTGGTTGGTTCGTCTAAAATAACTAATTTGGGTTGATGAACTAAAGCGATCGCCATATTCAATCGCCGTTTCATGCCTCCACTGAGTTTGTCTACAGGAGTTTTTGCCCAGTCTAATAAGTTGACAGCAGCTAAACAAGACTGAATTTGCTGCTTTCTTTGCTTAACTGAAATACCGTAAAGCTGGGCAAAAAAATTAAGATTTTCCGTGCAAGTTAAGGTTTTGTAGAGTAAATTTTCTTGGGGGACAATACCAATAATTTTCTTGGTAGCATCAGAAACTGCTCGATCGCCGATCTTAACTTCTCCGCTATCTGCTTGTAGAAGATTACAAATAATATTTATTACAGTTGTTTTTCCTGCTCCATTTGCCCCTAATAAACCGTAAATTTCTCCTGGTAAGATATGCAAAGTTAGGTCTTGCAATATTCGTCTTTTTCCGTAAGATTTATTAAGCTTCTGGATTCTTAACATGAGCAATCTTAGGAGCGAACAGTAAAGTAGGGCGGATAATCCCAACCCTACTTAATCTTGCAGAAAAAGTGGGCAGAGTTCACCCTATCAAATTAGATGAAAAAAGTAAATATCGATCCGCTCGATTGTATTTAAATTGTAATTATAGGAGCAGTTGCCGATTAAGCGTCGATTGAATCGCTGCATCTCTATACTTGCTTCTTGTCTCTTTTGGTACTTACCTGTATTCGACAGACAGTATAAAATTGCAATTCATATACTTTACTTGTCTCCTTTTTGAGTGGTGGGTGAAGAAAGGGTGTAGGGTGTGGAGTGTGGGATGTAGGGTGTAGGGTGTAGGTTTTTTCTCCCTTGTCTCCCCTGTCTCCCTTGTCTCCCCTGTCCCCCTTCGCCCCCTAATCCCCACTCCCTTCGGTCGTGGGGTCCCCGAGTTCCCCCTTGTCCCCCTTGTCTCCCCTGTCCCCCCTGTCCCTCACGCACGCATATGAGTCAACCCCTTTGGCAACGGACAATTAGACCTTTTGGTGCAGCAGCCTTGCATGGTATTGCCAGTTATGGCGATCGCCTGTTAGCCATCGATCGGGTCAAAGGGTATTTGCTGCAAATCGATCCAGTTAGTGACAACACCACAATTTTGAATTGGCAAACCGCAGAAGAGTTTGTTGACATAACGGGAATCGCGGTGTGGGAAGACACTCTGTGGTGTACGCGGGACGATACGGTTTACTATTGCCAGTGGGGAGAATTTAAACTCAAACCTTTTGTTACCTTACCTTACACTGCCGATGGGGTCGCAGTGTGGCGATCGACAATTTACATCACTTGTCAAAAAGCAGGCTATATCTTAATTTTTGACAGTAATACAGGGGGACAAATTACCAGATTTTTTGCTCCAGGGGTAGGGATAGAAAACATTACAGTTAAGGAAGAGAATTTGTGGGTATGCGATCGCACGGAACAGACAGTGTATTGTCTCGATCGCGCTACGGGGGACATTCAATTTAGCGTCCTGACTCCGTTTGAATGTCCCACGGGGTTGACTTTTTATACCCAGCCACAAACTAATGAGACATTACTCTACGTCGCTTATGCATCAGAAGAGGCGTATATCAGGGATAATCCTAATTTAGATCCATCGCACGAATTAACCTATCGCGATCGCACCTTTATCCATCCGCTGCAATACCACTACAACTCCCAAGGACACTACGCTCTTTCCAACGGCTACGCGATCGAAATGGTCTATGCTGAGGAATTATCGCCGCTAGACGAAGTAGACTTAGAACAGGTAGAGTGGCGAATTGCTTTACCTGCATCCACCGACCGTCAAAAAGTCGTTCACGTTGAACCGATTGGTCTGCCTTTTACAGAAGAAATCCAAGACGGACAGCGAGTCGCAGTATTTAAATTCGACCATTTAACAACAGGCGATCGCCATGTTTTCGGTTGGAAAGCGATCGTTGAAGTTCGCAGCATCAAGTATCGCATTGCCCCTAGAGAAGTAGAAAATATCCCTCCTCTCCCGCCAGAATTTGCCCAGCGTTATTTGGTAGATGATGATGAATTAGCAATGGAATCATACATCGTCCGTCGTGCTGCTCGCGAGGCGATCGGTAGCGAAACCAATATTCTGCGCCAGATGTACAGTATCCGCAATTACGTCTACGACCAATTATCCTACGGGATTAAACCACACATCGACACGCCCGATATTGTTCTCGATCGCGGCGTTGGTTCCTGTGGCGAATATGTTGGTGTTTTACTGGCTTTGATGCGCTTAAATGGAATTGCTTGTCGTACAATCGGACGCTACAAGTGTCCTCCCTATGCCGAACACCAGCAAGTCCCCCTGCAACCAGATTTTAACCACGTTTGGGTAGAATTTTACTTACCAGGACTAGACTTGTGGTTGCCGATGGAATCAAACCCCGACGACGTAGTAGAACAAGGTCCCTACCCTGCTAGATTTTTTATGGGTTTAGCCTGGTATCACATTGAAATTGGCAAAGGTATTTCTTTTGAAACTGTGAAAAGCAATGGCGTACCGCTGAATAAAGAAGAAATCTCAATTGGCGACTTAGCAATTAATCATATTCGCTTCACGATTTTGCATGAATTACCACCTGTAAAGTCGTAAGTCGTAAGTCGTAATTCGTAAGTCGGAATTAACTGATAACTTTGTACAGACGTTACATGTAAAGTCTGTTCAATAGACCTCCTGCATGAATCAAAAAATCATGGATGTCATTCTGTTGGCGAAGCCTTCCCGAAGGGTACGCAACGCAGTGTAGTGAAGAATCTCCCAGATGTTTCGCTTCGCGCGTGGATGACAATTCAAGTATTCACGCAGGAGGTCTATTGATAACTGATAACTGATAACTGATAACTACTTACTACTCGCAAGGTAACGAATGAGGTTTAGAAAAGAGTTGTAGTCAGTAATCGGCTTAGCCACGAACTCGTCAGCTTGGGAAGCAGCCAGCAGAAATTGACGTTCGCCTGCCAAAGCGTAAGCTGTCACGAGAATAATCGGAATTTGGGCTGTTTGCGCTTGATTTTTTAACACGCGCGAAATATCAGCACCACTAACAGCTTGACCTTGCCACTGTGCGTCTGGCAAATTAATATCCATAATTACCAAATCAACTGCTTGCGTCTGACAGCGCTGAAAGATTTCTGCTGGATCGTCCGTAATGTAAACGTAATGACCCCCCAGACGTTGCAAGAGCTTGGCAGTGCTGCGAGCCAATGTGTAATCGTCATCAACTAAGAGAATATTCAAGCAGGCTACGAAAAAAAATTAGAGCGCGATCGCAATTATATACAGTTATCAGTTATCAGGCATCAGCAGCACGAGAACCCGAGTGGTCAGCCCCACAGCCAGCGCGGGACTCATACCGCGTCATGCCTAACCCTCGGTCA